>NZ_JAAHIH010000002.1:1500000-1693677 GCF_010671925.1 Moorena sp. SIOASIH
TCTTAGAAAAAATTGCTGGTCAATCTCGTCAGCGATCAATTAATCAAGTCAGTGCTGAACAAGCCAAACAAGAGTTAGAACGAAATAATCGTAATATTTCTAGACTTAAACAGGAAATTGATAATCTTAAAAATCAACTGGTTTCCAGACCGGAAAGTGTTAGTTTTATAGATTTCATTAACGATGAGGATAAATTTAAAACAATCAGCGAAAAATATCAACAGGCATCTTTCTGGTATCCGAGTATCCAATTTGGTTTTCAATCGCTCTTTCTACTACCATTGATTTTCATCGCCCTATCAGTTCATAAATTTACTCAACGCAGAGGATATGGACTGATTGCGCTGATTAGCTGGCATTTGCTGGTAATATTTTTTATACCGCTAATCTTGAGAATCTTTGAGTTTCTTCAAGTTGGCGCTATCTTTCAATTTATCTTTGATATAATTATTGAAATTTTCGGCAGGTTACTTTTTCTGGTCAGTTATGTTTATATCTTGTTTATTCCATTGATTGGTTTTGGAATTATCAAGTTTTTTCAAAAAATTGTATTTAATACTAAAATTCAGGCAGCTAGCAGAGTAAAAAAATTACTGTGCATCAATTGTGCCAGGAAAATTAAACACGATGATCACTACTGTCCCCACTGCGGTTATTATCAATATGTTGAATGCCAAAGTTGCCACAATATTACTTACAAATATTTACCTTACTGTAAACATTGTGGAGCTTCTCAAGATTCGGTAGTGGATTAAGGCTATTTCTCAGTGATTATATCATGTCCGGTTGAATACTTACACGCTTGCGCCGAAAGTAAGGCAGAGGGCAGAAGGCAGAAGGCAGAAGGCAGAAGGCAGAAGGCAGAAGGCAGAAGTAAAGGAGTAAGGTTTCAAGGGTAATGGTTTTTTATCACTAATTATCCGGATATGATATTATATATTGAAACAGGGAACAGGGAGCAGGGATAATTTTATACTCCCTACTCCCTAATCCCTACTCCCTGCTCTTTTCCTTGATTAGGAAGATAATGTGAGCTAGGAAAATGGAACTTATTATGAATTAATGCAAATATCAGTTTGCTTAAATTTCTTAAAGAAATCTGGACACCAAAAAATTTTCTGCCAGAATAGTAATATTCCTATCACTCAGAAACGGGAGGTGTTAACAGTTAACGTAAAACCTTTTCAAAGGTCATTAAACATGTACAAAGCTCTCAAGACTAAGCTAAAACTAAATAATCACCAAAAAACCTTGATGGCTAAACATGCTGGCTATTCTCGATGGGTTTATAACTGGGGTTTGGCAATATGGATTGAGGCTTACAAAGATGGATTAAAACCATCAGCCAGGAAACTCAGGAAACTATTTACCAACCATGTATTGCCTCAGTACCCATGGATGAATCAGTTATCATCGAAGGTCTATCAATACGCATTTATTGATCTAGGAGTTGCTATAGCGCGATTTTTCAAGGGGCTGGGAGCATACCCTAGATTCAAAAAGAAAGGTAAACATGATAGTTTCACCATTGACAATTCTGGAGCGCCCATCAAGCTATCTGGATTACGACATAAATTGCCAAAACTAGGCTGGGTAAAAACTTATGAGCCATTGCCAGATGTGGTAACCAAGAAAATCACCATTTCTCGTCAAGCTGACGGTTGGTATCTGAGTTTTCATTATGAGCATGAATCGCGACCAACCCCAAAACAAGTAGATGTGGTAGGGGTAGATTTAGGAGTCAAGGCGTTAGCTGTACTCAGCACAGGTCTTGTATTCAATGGCTCTAAGCCCTATGGTCAAGCCAAGAGGCAACTAGCCAGAGAAGCGCGTAATTTATCGAGAAAGGTCTTTGGTTCAAACAACTGGTACAAAGCAGTAAATCGACTAGCCAAAAAGCACCAAAGAGTAGCCAATATTCGTAAAGACACATTGCATAAACTCACTACTTACCTAGCTAAAAACCACAGCACGATAGTAATTGAGGACTTAAATGTGTCAGGAATGATGGCTAATCATAGGCTAGCTGCCTCTATTGCTGACCAAGGATTTTACGAGTTCAAAAGACAACTGGAATACAAATGCCAGTGGTACGGTTCAGAGCTAGTTATCGTTGACAGATTCTACCCATCATCTCAACTGTGTTCCGCTTGTGGGCATCGTCAGAAAATGCCACTGATTGTCAGGACTTATAACTGTTCTGAGTGCGGCTTGATTCTCGACAGGGATTTAAACGCCGCGATTAATTTGAAGAACGCCGTAGGCTCTACGGTGTCTGCCTGTGGACGGAGTGCCGCCGACGGTTCCGGCAGAAGCAGGAAATAAACAGTTTAAACTAGCTTTAGCTAGGTTTGCAGAAGTTTTATGGAGCAGATCTGACAGTGAAATATGAAATTCGCTACAAGCCGGCCTTTGCAGCAATTTTTGTCACTCTCGATCCTGGTGAGAGTATCACTGCTGAGGCAGGGGCAATGACCAGTATGGATGCTAAGCTTACCATGAAAACTCAATTTTCTGGTGGCTTCTTCTCTGGCTTGCTCAAGAAATTCTTTGGTGGAGAGTCTTTATTAGTCAATACCTTTAGCAATCAGACTCAGCAACCATTGAACCTAGTTCTCACTCAGTCCATAATTGGCGATATTGCTGGTGTGGAATTAGGAGAACGCAGTCTGTGTTTTCAACCCGGTGCTTATATTTGCCATACTACTGGGGTTAAGCTGGGTGTTCGGTGGGCAGGTTTTAAGAGTTGGTTTTCTGGTGAAGGACTCTTTAAACTGAAAGTCAGTGGTAAGGGCACAGTGTTCTTTGGTGCTTATGGTGGTCTTACTCGCAAGCACATTAATGGGGAATTTATTGTTGATACTGGTCATTTAGTGGCCTATGAACCAGGAATTCGGATGAATATTGGGTTAGCTGGTGGCTTGTTGGGCTCTGTCACTTCTGGAGAAGGCTTTGTTAATCGGCTCAGGGGTCGGGGTGAGATTTATCTACAGTCTCGTAGTGTTGATGGTTTAGTCAAGTATTTACGTCCTAAGGTAGTGGTACACAAGTAGTGATTTTGTAAGCATTCAGCTATCAGCTATCAGCTATCAGCTATCAGCTATCAGCTAAAGGCTAATGCGCTACGCGCACGCTACGCGAACGGCTAAAAGCCTGTGGTCATGCTACGGGAACAGTTTATGCCCATAGCGCTACTTGAAAAATAAGCTGACGGCTGACGGCTGACAGCTGAATGCTTACGTGATTTTAGCTCCCGTTACCTTGACCATACCTTAGATAAACCACTACATCTTTACCACTAAGCAAGATAAAAATGGATATAGAACTATTACATCAACCAGATAGTGCGATCGCTCGCGTTGTTCTGGATGAAAATCAAGAATTCGTGGCAGAAGCAGGCTGTATGGTTGCCATGAGTGGCTACATCAATGCCAGCACTACTTTACGACAAGGTAAAGGAGGTGGTATTCTCGGTGGATTAAAACGTTTGGTAGGTGGTGAATCACTGTTTTTAAGTGTTTTTCGCTCTCCTGTTGCTGGTGGCGAAATCTTCCTAGCGCCCAAATTCATAGGTGATATTTTAGTTTATCAAATGAATGGTCAGGAGTTGGTGGTGCAGGCGACTTCTTATCTTGCCAGTGAATCAGGTGTTGATATTGATTTAGGGTTTCAAGGTTTTAAGTCTCTGTTTTCTGGCGAATCAATTTTTTGGTTGACTATTAGTGGTTATGGTTCTGTATTGCTGAACTCATTTGGGGGAATTTATGAAGTACCAGTGGAAGGTGAGTACATCGTTGACACCGGTCATATTGTTGCCTTTGAAAAAAGCCTGAACTTTGAGATTACCAAACCTGGCTCTAGCTGGATTGGTGCTTTTCTAGGTGGAGAAGGACTGGTTTGCCGATTTAAAGGACAGGGTAAAGTCTATTGTCAAACCCACAATCCTGGTGCTTTTGGTCGGCAAGTTGGTACTCAACTACCACCAATATAAGTACCTGGACGGAAATAAAGATTGTTGGTTGAAGTAGGGAGTGGGGAGTGGGGAGTAGGGAGTAGGGAGTGGGGAGTAGGGAGTAGGGAGTAGGGAGTAGGGAGTGGGGAGTGGGGAGTAGGGAGTAGGGAGTAGGGAGTAGAGTTACTTCCAGTGAATTCATAATTATTTACACAGTAGTTTTTCCCATCGATTGATATTAGTTATTGCTAAATAAAACAGGAATAAATAAAAATATATAGTCCATAAAAATCATGAATAAAATTGACTACGACATTGAGCATTCTCCCGCTTATGCCTCTTTGATTATAAACTTACAGGCAGAGCAAACAGTCTTAATTGAATCAGGAGCAATGGCAGCAATGGACTCAAGTATCTCGATGAAGTCCAAAGTACGAGGTGGCTTGATAAAAGGACTGGGTCGGATGATAAGTGGTGAATCATTTTTTGTTAGTGAGTTTACTGCTGAAAAAGAACCGGGGCAAATTTATGTCTCGCCAGGAGTGCCTGGAGATATTCAGCATTACTACCTGAGAAACCAGGGTTTAATGGTACAGTCTTCAGGATTTGTTGCCTGTAGTCCAGAAATCGAAATTGACACGCAATTTCAAGGCTTTAAAGGCTTCTTCAGTGGCGAGTCTTTGTTCCTGATTCGAGCTACAGGCCAAGGGGATTTTTGGTTTAGTTCTTATGGGGCAATTGTGGAAATTCCAGTGACTGGTGACTATGTAGTAGACACTGGCTATATCGTGGCGTTTGAAGATACTCTCAATTACCAGGTTGAGGTGCTGGGTGGTTTATCATTTCGAGGTCTTAAAACTGGTGTTTTGGGTGGAGAAGGGTTAGTCTGTCGTTTCAGTGGTGAAGGACGCTTATGGATTCAATCTCGTGAGCTTTATGGGTTAATTAATTTTTTAAATCCTTTCCGTCCAACTAAGAATAACTAAGAAATTGGTAATAACTAAATAGCAAGCCAATCACTAATACCTAATCACTAATCGTAAGCATTCAGCCATCAGCTATCAGCTATCAGCTATCAGCTATCAGCTATCAGCTATCAGCTATCAGCTATCAGCTATCAGCTATCAGCTATCAGCTATCAGCTATCAGCTATCAGCTATCAGCTATCAGCTATCAGCTATTGGCTTTTCCCCAGACTTTCAATTTTATTTTAAGCTGACGGCTGACAGCTGACAGCTGACGGCTGAATGCTTACCACTAATCCCCCATCACTAATCCCCCATCACTAATTATGCCTTCTCCAGATATACCTCAGAGTCGCAACCCACCACCAAGTAACCGCCAACTACTGATTTTATTGGGGCTATTTATCAGTTTTATTGTGGGGGTTATTTGGCTGTTGAACTTGCTAATCAACGGTCTAATTGGGCTAATTCCTCCTAGTGTGGAGCAAAAGCTGGGAGCTGTAATCGTTCCGGTTTATGAGCAGCAGGCTCAACCATCACCAACTCAAGATACCCTCAATCAACTGTTGGCGCGATTGGAAAAACAACTACCGCCAGAGCAATCTAAACAACGAGATTACCGGGTGCTTTATCTACCAGAGGACACAGTAAATGCTTTAGCACTACCGGGGGATGTGATTGTGGTTTACGCTGGTTTTTTGAAACAGGTCGATTGACACTCCCCACGGTTAGAAACCGGGGGATTCTTCGTTCAGCGACCCTGGTTGCTGAGACAGGTTTTCACCAATCCCAGTAGTGCCAGAATCTCCCGAAGCGTTTGGATTATTAATCCAAGTTCCGATGTGCCCCATCGTACTTAAGGCAGAATTCAGGATATTGATAGCAGCGTTGTGGTCGCGTTCGCGTAGCGTCGCCTTCGGCGAATCTAAAACACACCCACACCGACAAAAATGAGTTCGAGTTGATAGTGATTTCTTGACGGTAGTTCCACAACTTGAGCAATTTTGGGTAGTGTATGCAGGGTTAACAGCAACCGTTACTCTGCCAAACTTTTTGCCAAAATACTCGACCCATTTCCTAAATTGATACCAACCTGCATCATTAATAGACTTGGCGATACAATGGTTTTTCACCAGGTTCTTAATCCTCAAATCTTGCCTTACGGCACGCTTCGCGAACATAGGCGACCATGTCGTTAGACAGGACTACGCAACGCGCCACTCTCTTAGCGTGTTCTTCACGCTGCCTACTTATTTTGAGGTGTACTCGTCCTAGTTTATTAATGGCTTTTTTTCGGTTAGCACTGCCTTTTTTCTTTCGAGAAACGCGACGCTGATAGAACTTCATCCGTTTCTCACTCTTTCTGTAGAATCGGGGGTTGGGTTCAGTATTGCCATTTGAATCTGTATAGAACTCTTTGAGTCCGACATCTAAACCAACGTTATGCAATGTCTGTTCAACATCAACTTTGACATCGACTTGAATACAGAATTGGCAATAATAACCATCAGCTCGTCTAACCAGTCTCACTCGCTTAATTTGTTCAACTGGATAGAAGGCTAAATGCCATGTTCCAATCAACTTAAGTTTCCCAATCTCTTTTTTGTCGGTAAATTCAATATGTTTGGGATCTAGCAATTTCCAACCGGATGTCTTGTATTCAATCGAGCGGCTACGTTTTTTGAACCGAGGATATCCTTTTTTGCCTGGGATATTTCTCTTACAGTTCTCAAAAAAACGAGCAATAGCTGACCAACATCGTTCTACAGATGCCTGACAAGCATGGGAGTTCAAATCTTTGACAAAGGGATACATCGCACGCAGTTCGGTATTGTACCGATATAGCTCGGCTCTCCCCAAGCCGCGATTGTCCATCCAATAGCGTAAACATGAGTTTCTCACGAATTGACCAGTCCGGATTGCCTCATCAATCGCGTTGTATTGATTCAGTTTTCCTCTGACCTTAAATGAGTAGACAATCATATTTTAACGCGCTTATTACTTGGCGTATATTGATGATAGCACCAGAATCGTTGTTTATGTGAGGGGGTGAACTTACCCCATGGATGAATCGCAGGGGCTTGCGCTCACCCCCTCACACTCCCCGATTTCCGGTCAAAATTTTCCCAGTCACAGGAACAACAGGCGGATGAGTTTGGCTTGAGGTTGTTGCAGCAAACTTATGGTCATGTCGCTGGCGCAACAGATTTTTTCGAGAGAATGAGTAATAAACAAGGAGCTTCCTGGGATTTTTTATCAAGTCACCCATCTCCGGGTAAGCGAGTTACCCGACTACAGCGTCTGATTAAGGAACAAAATTATCCTCTCAAGGAGCGATCGCCTCTGCCGGAAAATCTGAATCAATCCCACCTTATATCAAGTCCAATTGAATACCCATCATAAAAGGGCGGGGAGATGGTCAGATGGTCAGATGGGGAGATTTTTATTAAGGGTAATTATCCGGACATGATATGACAAGCACCTCTTGAGGATGGTGGAGTTTCCGATACTTTTTAGCTACCAGAATCTACCAAAGGCAAATCCTGGCTCACTAATGCAAGCTGCTCTCGCAGCCAGGGGGTATCTCCCAAAGCTCGTAGAAATATCCCACGAGCGCCGTTGATGTCTCTGTCCATGACTTTGCCATCAACTTTTGATCTAATAGTCTTGCTGCCACCGATGTTAATTAACTCACCTGTCCAGCTAACTGTCTTGCTGGTGTAAGCTTCGCAGACATCTACCACAACTTTTCCAGTTTCTTGAGCTTTATGCTTCAAGAATTCCTTGAAACGATAGTGAGCGAAAGTGAGCATGTTACGAACAGTTTTAGATATAATTTTTCTATTTCCTTTCCTAGACATCTGAGATGTTTCAAAGGTAGGAAGTAGAATCACATCGAAATTATCAACTAAGAACCTAGCTGTCTTATGATGAAGCTCATTTATTAGATTCTGAATCTTGATAACCATTCGTCTAGCAGCTTTTCTCATCCGACGCTTTTCCCCGCGTTTAGCTTTACTGATTTTAGACAGCAAATTATCTAAATACTGACACAGTCGTTGAATACGAGAAAAATCTCCGTGCCCAATTTTCCCTACGGATGTCTCACTGAAAAAAGTAACGAAAGTTCTGACCCCAGGGTCTAAAGCGACTACTCTGCCTTGGTTTTCGACGGGGGATATAGTCACTTTGTGAGGGACTACTAGATAGCAATCTCCATTGTTACTAGTTAGTCGGCAATCACAAATGTCATCAGGTAAACCTTCAGCATAAGTCAGTTTACCCAGTTTAGTATGATATATTCCTAATTCAGAAACGGCTGACTTAGGAATATAACAAGACTGGATAGGGTTCTTCCTGGATCTAAATCTTACCCGATTAATTTGTGATGTTTTTTTGTACTTTTTCTTAGCTTCCATGACGGCAGTGCAAGCGTCCTTTATCGCTATCGATTTAATCTGATAAGGTACTTCCTTGCACCACTCGGGGAGGTTATTGAGTATTTCAGTTTTTATTGCTTTCCAGTTGGCTTTTACTTCGCCACTTTGGAGTATTTTGACGGTTTCATTGAATACGTAACGGGACACTCCAAACCATTTGCGAATCATAGATCGCTGGTCAGGTTTTAGGAACAGTCGAATCTTCTTTGATTTTCTTGCCGTAGTTCCGGAGTCCGTGAACCCGGCAGGAGAAGACGTGAATGATTCAGAGAAGATCTGCGGTAAGTTCGGATTCCGGACAGCTTTCAGGTTGGCTGAGAACCAGGATTTTTCCACCGTTGAGACCGACCAAGTATTCAATGAGTTCAAACCCAAATCGGGTAAGTCTGTCTCTACAGGCAACAACAATCGTGAGCTTATCTCCAAGGACAATTCGCTCCAATATGGCTCTAAGCCCTTTCCTTTTGTAGTTGAGACCTGACCCGATATCAAAGATAACTTCGGCGTCGGGGAAGAGGGAATGGAGATAGGCGAGAAGTCTGTCGAGATCGTCTCTTTGTTTGTTGGTACTGACTCGGCAGTAGCAGATCGTCCTGCTACTCCGTTCACGAAGTTGATCAGGTTTTGAATGTCTTGTTCCGAACCTGAGTACATCTTCTCAATGAAATAGTCTAGTTCCTCCTGGATTCCTTTCGCATCTGAGGGTGCCATTATCTGCGTACTTTCTTAACGTATTCCTTGATAGCCCCGTAAGTTCGACCGCCTTACGGATTGGTATAAGTGCCATGAGTTAAATCTAACACATATTTGTAGGTAGTGTTAGGTTGTGGGACATTTTTGTTAACTGTCACAAGCCCTTTACCACATTCTTTTGTTGAGGAGCCTGAGGATTTTTACTCAATACCATCTAGCGATCGCTCGATATCATCAAGCGATCGCTCTGTGTTCTTTCGTGCTACAAATTGAAGTACGAAACCTGTTCCCTGCTCCGTTCGCGTAGCGTGGCCCACGGCCTCAGTCCCTACTCCCCAAAACCCAGAACCTTGTGCCTCACCCAATTAAAAAATGCTATAGGGTTTGTAAATCAGACGTAAACCTAGGAGGTCTTTTTTTTTATCCAATAAAACTCCGGATATCTTTCCCCTCTTGCCCGCCCCCCTTACTAAGCTTACAAGGGTAGGTTTTTTACAAAGGGGCGAGTACGTACTTTTATTACGTATAAATTCCTGAAAATATGTATCAAAATACACAATAATTTCCGGGATAATTCTCCTCATTTCCTGCTTTTCCCGACTCCCGACTCCCGACTCCCGACTCCCGACTCCCGACCCAAATCTAAAAAACTTACCCCTGTGAGCCCTTACTAAGGGGGGTTAGGGGGGATTCCTCTTGCCTCTTGCCTTTCCCTAAGGGTAATCGTTCACAACTCAAATGGATCCGGATCTGATCCCAAACACCAAGAAAACTAGAATAGCTAAGCAAATTTTGCTTCAAAAAAAAAATTTTTCTGATCATCTGCGAAAAGTTGGTTTGAGAGGCGCTGTAACAAGTATCAATGAAAAAACGCCGCCTGAGCCGGTGTTTGATGAATTTCTAGAAAAGGTGTATTCTCAAATGAATAATTTGCTAAACCAGCTTTGGACAACAGTAGTTTCCTTCACTTCCAACATAAGAGAGCGCTTGCAACAATTAGCAGCAACGATACTGAAGGTATTCAAGCAACTAAGCGATAGTAATTCTCAGCCGATTGACCAGCAATCATCATCCCAAGAATCCCAAGAATTTCAAAAACTATCACAATCATCACAACTACTGATAGTAATGAATTACACACCACCGAATGATGGCAAGGGACCTGTTGGTGACAGCAAAGACTCCGGATCACTCTGGAAATTGTACCAGCTAATCGATGAAAATCCTGAGTTTAATAACCCACAACTGTTACCAATATCAGCATCAATAAAAGGACAACTATCACAACTACAGATGGTAAATACTTTTACACCACCGAATGATGGAGACGGACCACCCCGTGACACCAAAGACGGTGGATCATTCTGCAGATTTGACCAGCAAATCACAGATGAAAATCCTGAGTCTACTGACCCACAAGCATCTAGTGTTACCAAGTCGCCTTCAGGTCAATCAACCTTGCCCTCTGACCCTGTCTCCCCCAAACCTGAGTCAAAACAATTGTTGACCGCAATGAGTTTAAATCCATTCACAGATTACAATCCACCGAAAGATGGCAAGGGACCCGTCGGTGACAGCAAAGATGCAGGCACTTCCTTCCGCAGATAGTAGTTACTGAGTTGAAGTATACCAGTTTTCAATTCCTTAAAGTACTTTTTTCCTGGGTTTTAGAGAATAGGAAGTAGCGACTACATCGCTGCTTCCTATTACCTATTCCCTATTACCTATTCCCTATTACCTATTACCTATTGCCTATTGCCTATTGCCTATTGCCTATTGCCTATTGCCTATTGCCGATTCCCGATTCCCGATTCCCGATTCCCGTTCCCCTCCTGGGAGGGGTTAGGGGTGGGTTCCGATTCCCGATTCCCTATTCAACACTTCTGGGAAAAAACCAGCCTCCAAAACCTCTTCCTGACCAAAAGAACACTCACAAGGAAAAGTGCTTAACTTAATCCCAGTTTCCTGGGCTGCCTTAATCCGAGCCTTCTGATAACATTGGTCAAAGACCTCTGGCAAAAACGTTTTTAAACTAGGACTATCTTCTAGCAGTTCTTCCAAAGCGATACGCTGTTCACTGATAGTATTGAGCCAACTGTCGCTCCTTTTCCCTGGTTGATACATCCACATTAGTAAATGCATCAGCAACACAATCAAACGACTTTTTAACTCCCGCTTTTCCCGTTTACCCATGCTTTCGACTTCTTCAATCAGATTCGCTACATCAACTTGGGTAAACTCACCCTCCCGTAACTGTTGCGCAGTCGCCTCGGTCCACAGGTAAAAGTCTCGTTCATAAAGGTTGTGGCCTGTTGTCATTACTCATTTTCCCAATTAATTGATGCTAGCATGTTGAGACTCCCTGCTCTGACCTAGACGGGGATTTTGATTTGTTTGGTGATCCCAATTCTTAAGCATCACACCGCTACACACTAATTTAATCAATTTCATCTCCCGATCTCCCGATCCCCCGATCTCCCCATCTCCCGATCTCCCGATCTCCCCACAATTCCCACACTTCCCGATCTCCCCACTCTCCCCACAATTCCCACACTTCCCGATCTCCCCATCTCCGTATCTCCCGATCTCCCTATCTCCCCACACTTCCCACCTACATATATGATCCTAATTTAAATCATTGATATTAATTTACCTGCCATGTTGCACAAAACCTGATTGTATAATATAAACTATAAATAGTCAAATACATTTAGGTAAACTACTGCTACAAGACAACCGGAGAAGGTAATGTCCCTAGGAAAAAAACTACGAGAACGCCGTGAAAGTCTAGGTTTAACCCGCATACAAGTTGCTAGAGCCTGTGATGTGGTAGAGTCTACAGTGATTAACTGGGAGGCGGATCGGCACAAGCCTAAGCTTTATCCAGAACAGACTAAAGCCTTGTGTGATATTTTAGACTTCAAAATTGAGGATCTGATCCAGTAACATGTAAGGTTATACCCAAAGCACAGGATGGCATTGTGCGGTCATTTAATAATCATCTCTAGTGCTGCGGATAGCAATAAATATATCAATTACCCTGCCGTCGCCACCAAGCACGGACTAGTTTAATGTCGTCATAGGAGTAACATTCTCCTAAGTATTCCCGTAATTTTTTCAGATACTGATCACCCACTTTTTCAATGGCTGTAATAATTGGCTCATGGCGTTCCAATGGTACCAGTCGTTTTAAATCCACTGGCTGATTCATTTCAATTAATTGGCTCAAATGATCTATAATAGTTCTGGTAGTATACCCTCGTTGTTGAGCAATTTCCTCTACACTTAACCCTTGTTGATAGAATTGCAGCGTTTTCATATAGGTACTGGAGGGGAGGGGTTCTGGTAGTTTTTGCTCTTGACAAAATGCCCGAATTTCTGAAATAAATTGATCGCCATACTGGGTGACTTTATACTGAGTCACACCGGAAAGTTTGGCAAATTGCTCTAAGGTTTTGGGTTTAAGCTGTGCCATCAGTTTCAGTGTGGAATCAGCAAACACTACATAGGGCGGAATCGATTGGCGGTCAGCTAGCTGTTTCCTTAGTTTCCGCAGTTTCTCTAGCAGAAGCTCCGCTTCAGCTGCTCTGGGGTTAATTTCCCCTAAGGCTTTTTCTACAGGTGACTGGGAAATGGGAACATAAACAGAACGTTGCTTGCGCAGGATTTCCCAACTTAGTTTATTGAGCTTCAGCACGGAGTAGCCATCGGTGGTTTGGTCTACTAATCCCTGGTGCAAAAGCGATCGCACTAGAATTTTCCAAGCCTCTACAGTTCTATCCTTACCAATACCATAGGTAGAGAGTAAGTGATGGCCATACTGCTCAATTTTCTTACTTTTTGAGCCCCGCAACACTTGAATAATGTGGTTCATGCCAAACCGTTCCCGACACCGGGCTACACAAGAGAGGAATTTTTGAGCTTCAATAGTCCAATCTTCTAGTGGCTTAGGATAGCAACAGTTATCACATTTCTCACAATTCCCTGGAAACCGCTCACCAAAGTAGCCCAGCAAAATCCGGCGGCGACAATCTGTGCCTTCTGCGTAGTCAACAATCTGATTTAACTGTTGATAGGCAATCCGTTGTTCCTTGGGATCGGGCTTTTGATCAATCAGATAATGAAGTTTTGAGATATCACTAGCGCTATATAAAACGGTACATGTGGCTGGTTCCCCATCTCGTCCTGCTCGTCCCGATTCCTGGTAATAACTTTCGATGTTACGAGGTAAATCGTAGTGAATCACAAACCGTACATCTGGCTTATTAATTCCCATGCCAAAGGCTACCGTAGCTACGATTACCCGCACATCATCCCGGATAAACCGATTTTGATTGGTTGCCCTAGCTTTATCCGTCATTCCGCCATGGTAAGGTAGGGCAGAAATGCCATCATTCTCTAACCGGAAAGCTACTTCCTCTACAGAACGGCGGCTCGTACAGTAGACAATACCGGAACCTTGGTGAGAACGGATGTGTTGTAATAACTGTTTATAGCTTTGCCGTTGTTTTGGTTGAACGTCGTAGTAAAGGTTAGGACGGTTGAAACTGGCGATGTGAACCTTGGGCTGTCGCAATTCCAGTTGTTGGATAATGTCCTGTTGGACTCGATTAGTAGCAGTAGCGGTCAGCGCCAGCACTGAGCTATTGGGATAGCGGTTACGTAATAGTTTTAGTTGCCGGTATTCTGGGCGGAAATCATGCCCCCATTGTGAGACACAGTGCGCTTCATCAATGGCAAAGGTGGGAATACCGATTTGCGATCGCACTCTATCCAAAAATGGGATAAACTGTTCTGCCAGTAACCGTTCTGGTGATACGTAGAGTAATTTTATCTTACCTTCAAGGATGGCAGCTTCCCGCGATCGCATTTGTTTGAAGCTCAAGGTGCTATTGATAAAGGTAGCCCCAATGCCATTATCTTCCAAAGACGTCACTTGGTCTTGCATCAAGGAAATCAGAGGAGATACCACAACGGTTAAGCCCGGTTTGAGGAGAGCTGGCAGTTGATAGCACAAGGATTTACCACCCCCAGTGGGCATGATAATCAGTAAATCCTGATTTTGCAGCGCCTCTTCAATAATCTGTCGCTGTCCTAAACGGAAACAGTCGTGACCAAAGAAATGTTTAAGGGCATGCTCCAGGGATGGCGACTGTTCCATGGTCGTGAGGGGATTGCGATCGGTTGAGTGTTGGTGATCAGAGTATTAGTTTAAGATATTATCTTATCAAAAGATGACCGCAGGCTCTGCAACAACGCTCCTCAAGTACCAAGATCTAGTAGATCACGTAGCTATCATAAGCTATCATATCTAAAATTTCTCATAGCTATGAGGTACACAGTTTTTTTTTTACTCTTGCCTCTTGCCTCTTGCCTCTTGCCTCTTGCCTCTTACCTTCCCCTCCTGGGAGGGGTTAGGGGTGGGTTCCTCTTGCCTCTTACCTATTGCCTCTTGCCTCTTGCCTGCTCCCTAAAAACCATAAACGTGTACCTCATTAGTATAAAAAATGCTATCAGCCTCTCATACATCTGTAATCAGTCTGGCCTTCCTGAGTAAGAACTGTAAGACAGTCTCTTCTCTAGTAATAATATCTGCCCTACCCTCCATTCCCAACTGGATAGCACACTGCTTATTGCCTTTACCTAGAACAAGGCTTTCTGGAGCAATGGTTACCTGGTAGAAGGCGCTACCCCTGTTTTCCCGTGACGCTGTGATACTATTGCTTTGAAGTGTAGTCGCATCTGGGGCAATCTTGTTGACTACACCATTGAGAGTGCCGTAATCTGGATAAGGGCAAGCAGATACCCTCAACTGTGCTGCTTGATTTATCTCTACTTTACCAATATCACGAGCAGGAACCAACGCTTTAACTAGTAATGACGTGTTACTAGGGGCAATTTGAGCAATTTCTTCCCCATGTTTCACAGTTTGACCAGAATTACGTAGAGCAAGTTGGAAAATAGTACCGTCTTCTGGAGATTTAATTACAGTCTGCCTCAGTTCAATTTCCACTTGTTCCAGTTCACGGGTATCCTGGGACTGCTGGTTCTGAATTTCAATGCGCTGCTGGATCAGGGCTTCCTTTTCTCGGTTTAAAGTAGCTAGGGTGGCTTTCGCGATCGCTTGTTCTTGAGCAATACGCTGTTGAGCGATCGCTACTTCTGCATTACTAGGATTAAGAGCAGCTTGAACCCGTTGCAATCTAGCTCGACGGGCATCAACTGCTTGTTTTTGCTGGTCTATTCTTTGTTTTTGCGCCTCCACCGCTGCTTTTTGCGCCTCCACCGTTTGTTGTTGCTGGTCAACCGCTAATTCAGCTTCCTCTAATTGATTTTGAGACAGAGCTCCTGATGCTGATATGCTCTGATACCGCTTTCGCCTAGATTTAGCCGCCTTTAAAGCCGACTCAGTTGACCTTAAGTTTGCCTGTGTTGATTTTAACTGAGCCACTGCTTGTTGCAACTCCTCTTGGACAAATCTTAAGTTGGCAGCTGCTTCTTCAACTTCAGTCACAGTAGTTAGAAGCCTGTCTTGATATTGCCGACGGCTACGACTAAGTTCCGCCTCAGCAGAGGCAACAGCGAGCTTGGAGCGGTCAGTTTCAGCTACAATCTGGCGATCGAGGGCACGAATCTGGGCATTGATTTGGATCAGTTGCAGCTGTGCTTGTTGCTGATTGTTTTGCAGTTGACTCTTTTTAGTTTGCAAACGGGAGTCATCAATGGTAGCAATCACATCTCCTTTTTGAACCATTTGATTCTCCGCAACCAAAATCTTGATTACCGAACCTTCAACAGGTGCCTGGACCAGACGCAATTCACCAGCGGGACGGAAAATTGCCTGTGCTTTAACAGTTATCTTGTATTTAGTGACACAGGTCAGGGTAACAGCTACCCCCATAGCACCAACCAGAAATAATCCGCCAAGAGTACTCCAACGACTGATTGGGGGTAGAAAATCATTTTCTTGAACTGCGGGTAGAAAATCTGTCTTAGGTGTGCTGACCATAATAGTAATCTGAACTATAGCAATTCTACGACTTGTGAGGTACAGAATTTCTAGATTTTAGGGAACAGCGGATCTGGGAACAGCGGATCTGGGAAGATATAAGAGGGAATAGCGATGCGCTGCATTAAAAGAGGGAATCAACGTCAAAGAAGACTGTACCTCATGAGTTCTAGAAACGCTATATCGTAGTTTTCAATTGGGTGAAGTACTTTGATATTAAATGGGTAACAGCTGATTTTCCTAACACCCTAGACCCGCGCTTACCCACACTCCTTTTGATTTTTTATCCTTTAAGTTAACCCGCCTAAGGAATTAGGAAATCTAAATGATCGCCAGGTTTATTCCGTAAATCTTCCACAAGACCTTGCATTTTCAATTGCCCTTTATCCAACAGCACAATCCAATCAGCACGCTGGATAACTCTGGGTCGATGGCTAATCATAATTGTTGTTTTCCCTTTCCTGTGGTCAAACAAATTATTTAAAACTTCACCCTCACTCACCGGGTCGAGGGCACCAGTAGATTCATCTAGAATTAGTATTGGTGGATCATTAACAATACTTCTGGATAAGGCTAATCTCTGCCGTTGTCCACCCGAAAGATTGGAACCAAATTCTCCTAATATCGTTTGATATTTATCAGGTAAATTCATGATAAATTCGTCAGCTCCCGTAATTTGACAAGCTCTTACAATCTTCTCAAAACTAACCTGGGGATTACCTAAACGGAAGTTTTCTAGAATTGATCGACTCCAAAAGTGGGCATCTTGGGGAACCAGAACTACTTGTTGCCGCAGGCAATCTAGAGAGAGGTCTTGTAGGTTATAAATATCAATACGAATATTACCCGATTGAGGTGGATATAATGCAGCAATTAGTTTAGCTAGGGTGCTTTTACCACAGCCAGACTTGCCAATCAGGGCAATAACTTTACCCCCAGGAATATTGAGACTAAAATCTTTTAAAAGGTTAACCCTACCCGCATGGTTAAAATTTATATTGGTACAAATAATATCTGAATCTTCCGGAATATTGGTATAGGGTTTTTTGGTATCATCTTGAGTTTCTGGTGTAGCATCAATTACCTCATTAAGTCGCTCAGACGCCGTATTAGCACGAACAAATTCATCGACAAAGTTCACTAAAGTAATAATTAATATCGTGACATTACGATTCAGATTGTGAAGTGCCAACAGCTGACCAGTGCTTAATTCATTGTTAATCACTAGGGTGCTGCCAAACCAGAGCAAGATAATGCTACCGACACTGGCAATTAATTTAGAAAATGTATTGTTAACAATTCCAATCTGAATAGTACTGAATCTAACATTTGCTAGGCGACTAAAACGCTGTTGAAATTCTTCCCAAAATTGGGGAGCTGCTGTAATAGTTTTGAGGGTGATAGCACCTTTGAATGTTTCTACCAATACACCTTGATTTTCTGAATCATTTACTAAAACATTACGGGTTTTTTGTTGTAATTTTGGTAGAAAAGCTACCGTAGACAAGGTCATTAAAATAGCGAGAAAACCAGCAAATACCAACAACTTTACACTGTACAACAGCATCAAAACCAAAGAAACCAAGGCCACAAACAGTTGACTGGGCAAACTGATAATAACTTGAGAAACTAACTGGTTAATTACTCCAATATCTCGTAGTCTACTGGCAATTTCGCCGCTCCGGCGGGATTCGTAGTAACCTAAAGGTAAGCGTAAAATTTGTCGTGCGAAGTCTAAGATCAGCCCTAATTCCAGACGTTGGGCAAAGTGGGCAATAAGATTTGATTGGGCTAGCTCCAGGCTGCTGCTAACTAGACTCATGACGATAATAGCCATCACGATTCTGGTCAGCAGTTGGGAATCCCCTCGCAAGAGCACATCATCCGTGAGGATTTGCAGTAAAAAAGGGGTAGTCAGGGCAATCAGACCCACAACGAAATTGAGCAGAATAGTTTGAGCTATGAGATGGCGATAGGGCCAGAAGCGCTTGAGAAAGCGATCCAACCCACCAATTTTATCTTTTTCATCCTCTTGGGCAAAAAAGCGGACTGGATCGGGTTCCAACAGAAGCATTACCCCATTGGGCCATGCTTCTTGGAGCCACTTTTTTTCGAGATACCGGATGCCTACAGCGGGATCAGCGATCACATATTTATTGCCCCGTTTGCCGTATAAAACTACCCAGTGATAGCCCTTCCAGTGGATAATCCCTGGTAGGGGCAGGGATTTTTTGTTGACCGCTTCTAGGGTGGCTTTGACTCCTCTAACATTATTGAAACCCAGGGCATCTGCTCCTTGCCTCAATCCCAATAATGTGGTGCCTTGTCTTCGAGTTCCTACTGCTTCCCGACAACGGCTAATGGTGAAGGTACGACCATAATGTTTAGCAATGGAAGCTAGACAAGCAGCACCACAGTCTTCTTCGCTGTGCTGTAGAACAATCTGGTACTTCATGCTGGTATAGCGCTACGCGCTAGGCAATAGGCAATAGCGATGCAGCGCGGTCTTGGGGAGGCAGTCCGGTCTTGGGGAGGCAGCGCCGCCAAAGGGGGTTTCCCCCATGAGCGACTGCCGTGGTCTCCCCCATGAGCAACTGCCGTGGTTTCCCCCATGAGCGACTGCATCAAGACGGCAATAGGCAATAGTTGACTAGAACAGCTTTTGCTACTTGTATCAATGTCCTAACTTTAATGGGTAGTGCTGTACTTCGGAATTCGGACTAGGGCCTGTTTTCTTGCCTCGGAGATCCCCCATTATCCCCCTTAAAAAAGGGGGACTTTGAGTATGGCTCCCCCCTTTTTTAAGGGGGACTTTGAGTATGGCTCCCCCCTTTTTTAAGGGGGGCTGGGGGGGATCATAATCTTGCGGAAAACTTTGAAAACACGCCCTAGGCGGTAACTGCCTCTCGGGAGGTCTTCCTCTTAAAAGAAACTTCGGCAGTAAATGAACGCTCACCCTCTTCCAAAATACGTTGTTTTTCTGCTTGCAGTTCCGTCAAACGCAGTTGACTCCAGTTAGCGAGTACAGAGTTACCCAGATCGGTAGCTAAACCAGTCAGTCGCTTTACAGGAGAAATAGCCAATGGATCAACATGCACAGCAGCTAGGTAACAATCGCAAGCCATATCCAGTTCACCCAGGGATTGGTAACACTGACCTGCCATAAACCAAGCAACTGCTGTTCCTGGAGGACCAAGCTTGGTTCCTGAACGATACGCCTTTGCTGCCTCCTCAATTCTACCCTGCTTGATTAGGACTTGTCCCAACTCAAGACGATATCTAGGATCTAAAGGATCCCTCTCAACTGCCTGTCGGATGCGCTGCTCAGCTAGATCAAAGTCCCCTAGCCACAGAGCTTCCTTGGTTCGGCTCTCTAAAATAATATTTTGGTTCTCATAGGCTACTATCTGCTGCTCTTCATTCTCACCAATCAAGCTTTCTGCATAGGATTGGCAAAGCTCCATTTCCTGGACGACCTTGTCTTTATCCCGATGTAGCAGGGGAATAAAAACAATAGCACGACAGTAAATGCTCATCAAAAGTTTGTAAGAAAAATCATCCAGGGACGGTTTAATTTCCTGGATTTCTTTGATAAGAACTGAACCCCAAAACTCAGCTTTTGCAACATCTTTGAAGGTTCTTCCATACTCAACCAGAAGCTGGTGAATGGCATTAATCCTAACCCGATCACCAGATGGAGCATGAGTGGCAATGATTTCAAATTCCTCTAGACTGTAAGGTTTGCCAGAATCAATATGTAAAATTAACGTTGACATTGCTCGATAGAAAGCCAGTGCAGCCAGTCGTGAATCACTGGCTATCTCTGCTGCTGACATCTTTGGCACATAGTCTAGAACTGTTCGATGTAGGCATAAGCTGCTCAGAAGATGTATTACCAATAGCTTGGTAACAGGCTTAAGCTCCTGGTAATGGGTCAAGTAGTCACAGAGCGTCTGCCATCGTTCAGTTCTTAACTCATTAGCCAGTTGTAGTGGGTGATCAACTTGGTATTGGGTCATACCAGTCTCTCGGATCACAGATTCCCGAAATGAGGTGGGAAGGCTCACCTGCACCCGATAGGGCACTCGTGTCTCACTGATTAAATGACGGTAACTGAACTCTACTTTATAGAGATGTGGCGATCCCCCATTGATTGGACCTAGATCTAAATATGGTCGATTTAGCCAAGCTATCGGTGAACTGTAGATCGAAGGCATAAATCTATCTCCTCTTTGGGTATTGCTAAGCAGCCCCATCAGCTGGTCCTAGCAACTTGTGTTCACAAGCCAATAAAAAAACTAGTGCAACGGGAGGAACATTTTCCATCAGTGCGCAGATGGGAATATCATCGCTCCCACATCTTCTTTACTGGTGGGTTATTTGTACCCCGTTGCACTAGGGTTCTTAGTTATAGTGATCCGCAATCAGATCAGCCCAAATTATCGGCAGTGCCACGGTTGGCCTAGCCGAAAGGCTTTCACTACTAATTCAGATGCCAGCAGCATCTACCACCACCGGCAATAGTTTCCATTGCTTCAAAGGACAGTTCGGTGATCTCTTCTGTGTTTTCTGTTTGCTCAGTGCGCTCAGTCTGGCTAGAGCTGTTGCGCAGGTCTTCATCTTTTTTAGCATTACGAGTCATCTCAAAATTTGACATTGCATTTCTCCATCATTTACATTGACATTAAACACCTGAAACTGATTGTGAACTTCAGGTGGGGCGTTGCCCTGATTTGGAATGATTGGGAAACCTCGGCAAAAGTTAAATCCCAGTCATTCCTCTCTTTAACAACGACTATATTTAGATTAACTATTCCCAAATAAAAATGTCAATAAAACCGGGATAAAATTTTTATTAATTCTCAGAACTAACTTGCGGATTATAGTAAATTATTTTGCCTTTAAATTGCCAATCTGCCTGAAAACCATTAAAAATCATTACAACCCTTTGACAGTATAGCTTTTATTCAGTAAACCAATATAATTAGCTATGAATAAGTGTTGATTATATTAATCAGCTAAACACCTATTTTTCCTCTTCCCTATTGCCTATTCCCTATTACCTATTGCCTAAAATAAAAAAGATTTGATAATGCGATCGCAATACCAAATCGATCCTGAAACCAAATCCTAATTTAGGATATAGCGCTACCCATTAAGGTGTTTGACATTGATATAGCATTTCTACGACTATAGCAATTCTACGACTTGTGAGGTACAAATTTCTGGTTTTTAGGGAGCAGGGAGCAGGGAGCAGGAACCCACCCCTAACCCCTCCCAGGAGGGGAAGGGAAGAGGGAAGAGGTGAAAAATAATGTGTACCTCATGAGTCCTAGAAACGCTATACAAGCAGCAAAAGCTGTTGTAGTAAACTGTTGCCAATAGCCATGCATGCCTCTTGCCTTGCGCGTAGCGCTATAACACCAAAAAATCCTTAGATCCTCTTGATGCAGTAAACTCCCCCCACGCCCTATTCCTCACCTACGACTAAATCCCACAGCACATCAATACCACTGCCCACATAGTCGGAATCCTGGTGTTGTTCAATCCATTTAATCACAGTAGGCAGAACATGATTAGATGTTTTGCCCAATTTGCCCAAGGCTGAGGCTGCTCTGACACGCATATAAAACTTATCATCCTGAAGCTGTGCTAGTAGGGTGCTGACTACAGTTTCTGAGCTGTTGCCCAATTTGCCCAAGGCTATGGCTGCCCTCACACGCACATAAAACTTATCATCCTGAAGCCCTTTTAGTAGGGCGTTGACTACAGTTTCTGAGCTGTTGCCCAAATTGCCTAAGGCCAAGGCTGTCCACCCACGCACACCACGAGAATTATCATCGTGAAGCTTTTCTAGGAGGGCGTTGACTACGGTTTCTGAGCTGTTACCCAATCTGCCCAAGGCATCGGCTGCCCCTCTACGCACACGAGAATTATCATCGTGAAGCTTTTCTAGGAGGGCGTTGACTACGGTTTCTGAACTGTTGCCCAATTTGCCTAAGGCATAGGCTGCCCCCCCACGCACCTCAGAATGCTCATCGTGAAGCTTTGCTATTAGGGCGCTGACTACGGTTTCTGAGTTGTTACCCAATCTGCCGAAGGCCACGGCTGCCCTGTCACGCACACTAGCATCAGGATCCTGAAGCTTTGCTATTAGGGCGCTGACTACGGTTTCTGAGCTGTTGCCCAATTCGCCCAAGGCTATGGCTACCCTCCAACGCACATCAGAATTCTCATCCTGAAACCTTGCTAAGAGGGCGTTGACTACGGTTTCTGAGCTATTGCCCAATTCGCCTAAGGCATCGGCTGCCCTCACACGCACATAAAACTTATCATCCTTTAGTCGTTCCAGAAATGTTGTAATTACCTGATCCTTTTCCCCTAACTCGTATCGATAGTTAAGCAATCGCCACTCATCAATTCGATTAGATTGCTCTTTCAACAATTCCAATACCTGTGTTTGAAAATCGGTTTCATACAAACTACAAATTATATTAAAAACCTGCTCGTAAACCCTCTCCCCAACCCGCTCCTGACGACTCACTTCCAACTCAAACAACCGCTCCAAAATTTCTTGCACCAATCCACCATCAGCACCACGCAAATTCTTCGGGTCTTCCGCCAAGCAACTACCAGCAAACAACAAATCCCGATGCAACCACTGCTCATAGTTACTGTTATTAGTCAAAACTGCCCGAATTGCTCTTGCTGCCTTTTTCGGTTTTTGTTGTGCTATCAGTAATAGTAACACTTCGCGCCAGTGGGAGTCATGCAAATGCTCCCGAATCTGATTCAAAACAATTTCAAAATCTCCCTCATTATCCGCCTGATAGTCAATCTCTTCAGCACACAAATATTCCTGAAACGTCTTATGAACAAAACCATAACAATTCTGCCCTTGCTCATTCAATAAACCCGTGCGATCGCGAATCAAGGTTACAAATGCTTCTGCTTCTTCTTTAGCTTGATATAACTGCACTTGCTTCAAGGTTTTAATCTGCTGACTCAACTGATCAATCAAATCATCCCGGTCTATAAACGTACCGCTTTCGTTATCTTCAACATTTCCCTGGGTATGAATCCAATAAGCCAACAATTCCATCAATCGCCGCAAATCATACAAATCTAGATACTTAAATATTCCCTGACTGCTGATTTCTTTGTTAGCATCCCAAGAGGTTAACAAAGTCTTGACGGCGCAATTATAAAGCTCAAAGCGTTCTTTGGGCAATACCGCTTGATACCGATGAATCAACGCAATGATTGTCAACAATAACGGATTTCGTGCCAATAGCTTAATCCGGTCATTATCATCCAGAGCCTTTTGTAAACTCTGCTTGCGCCTTTGAGCTTCTGCTTGGTCTTGAAACCTGCTGTTATACCAGTTATCAATAAAAGCGGAAATCTTATTATCATCAAAGGGTTCAATTTGATAGTGGGGAAATTCCTCAGTGCGGAAAAAGTCGCGCCGATAACCAGCAGGGCGAGATGTAATAATAGCGCGATTTCTGTCAAACTGTCCCAAAAAATTCTCGATGCGCCTGACTACATCATTCCGTTTAGCCTCTTCTGCGACTTCATCCAAACCATCTAGCAATATCAACGCCCTACCATCAGACAACCAATGCTCAAAAAATCCTACTGGTAAGGGTTTGACTGACATCGTGTTTTCAGCAAATACCCGAGCATAGTCGATCAGGCTTTTATCGAGATTTATCGCAAAATCTCGCATCCTAATTAAAATCGGTAGCCAGTCCGTATCACCATCTAACCCCAAAATGTCAGGTTTGCTCTGAGCCAACATTACTGCAAAATAACTCATCAAGGTTGTTTTACCAGAGCCTGGCGCACCCAATATCACCACTCGTCTCGACTGACTTTGGCTCAATAACTGCTCAGCCAAGAATTTCCGGCCAGTTGTCTTTGCCAATAGTGCTGTTTCTGACATTTCCCCACTACCAGCTGCTAACCAATCCCGTTCCCAAGCGCCAGCAGTTGATAGGTCTTCCAGCACATCTGGCATTACAAAAATTTGCGCTAACTTCTCCGATTTTTCTACTTCTTGCCCAGGCACAGCAATGCCAGCAAATTTAACATCATCAAACCAGTTAGCTAATTGGTCACAATAATCATGTTTAGCTACCTGAAATTTTATATAAGTATCCGTCTGCTCAAAATAAGCATTAATAAATGTCTCCACCCAAGGCTTGATACTGTCTTGATTCAGTTTAATGTTATGCCCTTCAGCTTGCTGTTGAAATACCGTGCTTAAAATCTCTCGCTCTGGTTTACCTTGATTAAGTAACGGTTTTTGTAATTCGGCCAAAACAGCAGAATTAGTACAATAGTCCCGCAAAAAATTATTAACTCCATTCCAGCCATCCGGTCTAGCGTAATAAAATAAGCGCTGGCTCGGATCCCGTTGTTTTTCCCATTCTTTTACTGCCGCTTCTCCCCCTTTGATTGCCTTGTCTACATCGCTTTTAGTCAGAGCTTGACTTAAGCTATCCCATCCTTGTCCCGAAACAATCTCCAATAACGATTCCCCTATTTTCGGGATTGCCCAACCGGCTAATACTGACAAGGGTTCTATCATTGATATCTAATTCTGTTCTTCAATTACTTCAATTATAGTATAGCCCTGTGCTCAAGGAATCGATAATAGTAAAAAAAACTGTAATACTTTTTTACAATTACTTGGTAAATACTAGAGAAAGCCATGGTAAATAGAAGCCGCTACAGGAACCACCTCCCCCAATATAACCCCTAATACCTAATTCCTAATTATCCATTTTAATCCATAAAAAAAGGCAACGCTAATCCAAAAATAAGCAAAAAAACAAAATACTAATCTAGTTATTTATATATACTACCTGCCGCAAAAAATATTTAAAAAAATGATTGACAAAATAAAAATTTTTTTTTACAATAAAATTGTTCCGAAAATAAACAACAAAAAACATTATGGACATCGAAAACTTTCTACCAAATTTTGAGTATAATCCCAACAATCCTAATCTCCCTGAATTATCTGGCCAAGCCCAGCCAGGACGGGAAGAAATTAAACATATATTGATTGGTTCTGCCAAAACCGTGCGGGTCACAATCTATAACCTTTATAGCCGTGGCTACGCACAAGTTCATGAGTGGAGCACTCCTCAACCTATCGGAAATTCTGGTGAGGTGATCAGTATATTGATTCGATATCTGTTGCTAGATTAAGATAGCAACTTGCCAGGGATGCCAATCCCTGTCTTGATGCAGTCGCTCATGGGGGAAACCACGGCAGTCGCTCATGGGGGAGACCACGGCAGTCGCTCATGGGGGAAACCCCCTTTGGCGGCGCTGCCTCCCCAAGACCGCGCTGCCTCCCCAAGACCGCGCTGCATCGCTGGCGACAGGTCAAAATTCAGGAGAAAGTACGAAGTCTGAAACCTAAGTTGATATGTTGTTGATTTGGTGAACACATAGTCAAAAACCCTAGGGCTCTTGACTATTAAAAGAAATAATTCGGTCAAGCATTGGAATTAACCAGGACTTGACCGAATTTTTTTTGTTGAGGGAACAGGGAACAGGGAACAGGGAACAGGGAATAGGGAGTAGGGAGTAGGGAGCAGAAGGTTAGAGAGATTTTATATATCTGAGTGCGTAAGTCCTGTCATTCTCAAATCAAGACTTAATTGCGACAGTGCAATAGTTTTTTTAAAGTTTCCACGCTTAACACCCTTATCACACCTTGTGATAGTGCAATAGTTTTTTCTAACCACCCTTACCACACTTACTGCACCTTGCGACAGTGCAATAGTTTTTTTAACCTCCCATACCCCCCACACCTCCCCTAGCATCTTCTGCAAAATTGTGTTAAAATAACAATATCGTTAAAGCAATGGTTTTACCGCCATGATGATTTCTACCGCACAAGCTGCTGAATTACTAGGTGTCTCTGCTACTCGCGTCCGTTTTCTTTTGAGCAAGGGCAGAGTCAAAGGAGCGTATAAGGTCGGTAGAACTTGGGTGATTCCCTTATTTGACGGTATGCCAGTGGTCACTCCCGGTACTCGTGGACCAAAGCGGAATTGGTCAAAGCGTACACAGTACACTAAAGCTGTTATCCACGTTAATCAAAAAGTGATTCGCCAAAATCACAACACCGGCGAACGCAATCCCGTGATTACCGTAAAACGCGGCTCTAAAAATATTTACGGTCATACTGTCGAAGTCAATGGCCCTTGTCGGGTCATGTATCGCCCAGATAATCCCCTACACTGTGGAGCACGGGTATGGATTGAGACGATTTCTGATTTTAAAGTTAGCTGAGCCAGGTCTAAGCTATTACTTATAGCGCTACGCCCTAGGAGGGAATAGCGATCAGTCATGCATGGTGCAAACCACACCACTTGCTCCCCACACTTGACAACACTTGCAACACTTACAACACTTACAACCCTGCTCCCTGCTCCCTCATATCCACAATGATTCAAGCCTTACCCAAACCAGTAACATTTGATCAATTTATTGATTGGTATCCAGTCAATTCAGAAAGGCGCTACGAACTGCATGATGGGGTAATTGTCGAGATGCCAAAACCAACGGGAATGCATTCAGAGGTAGCCGGGTTTATAGGAGGTGAACTGTTTTTAGAAATTCGACGCTGTCAATTGCCTTACTTTATTCCCAAAGAATGCGTGATCAAACCACAAACAGAGTCTGGGTATGAACCAGATGTAATCGTTTTAGACAAGCAAAGGGTTACCGATAGCGAACCACGCTGGGAAAAAGAATCCATTATCACACGGGGGTCTTCTGTTCGTTTAGTTGTAGAAGTGGTTTCAACAAACTGGAGTGACGATTACGCTTTAAAACTGGAAGATTACGAGTCTTTCGGAATTGCTGAATATTGGATTGTTGATTATTTAGGTTTAGGCGGTAGGCGATTTATTGGCAATCCTAAACAACCTACTTTATCAGTGTACCAATTGATAGATGGCGAATATCACGTTAGTCAGTTCCGAGGAGCTAACCGTATCTTATCGCCAACCTTTCCAGAGTTAAGGTTAAATGCTGAACAGGTTTTTCAAGCGGTCAGTTAATCAGCAGTATAGCAGTTATCAATTGGGTGAGGTAAAGAGTCCTGGGTTAATGGGAGTAGGGAGTAGGGAGTAGGGAGTAGGGAGTAGGGGTAATAAAATTGAATGTACCTCATAACTATCAGAAACCCTATGGCATTTTTAATTGAGATGCCATATAGGCTTGAGCTAAACAGGGAATAGGGAATAGTAGGAAAGAGATGCGATGGTGCGATCGCGTGATCGCGTAGCGTGGCCTTAGGCAAATCCCATTGGCATTAACTGTTGTGGATATGGATCCGATCACTGTAGTGCGTTCGCGTAGGGGCTGTTTGCTGAGCATCCCATTGGCATTAACCGTTGTGTCTACCCATCCGACACTATGATGCTTACCCCCTGTTCCCTGTTCCCTGTTCCCTGTTCCCTGTTGCCCATTAGGATTAACGGTTCTGCTTAAGCAGTTAACTTAATATTGTAACAATTTAAATTTAAGATTAGGTTAATTAAAGGTAAAATCAGGTGGACATTGGGAGTATAGATAGTGATTGAGATGCTCAAAGTAGGAACCTTAGTTCGAGTCCTTTATCCTGAGTATGTTGCGGGTCTTTCGGGTCGTATTGAAGCACGGGAAGAATCCGGTCGTTGGATAGTCAGATTAGAGGAAAATCCATTTGAGCAGAATGATCAACCATTTATACTATCTCTAGATGAGTCAGACTTTGAAGTGATTAAGCCTCCTTCATCCTAGTTAAGCTAGTGATCAGATTTTCCATCTCGACAAACCATGAAACACCAGATAAGTATCAATGAATTCAAAGAGAACGTCAAAGCTGACTTTAACACCAGACCAAACTATGATCAAGGAAGCTTTCACCCTCGGCTAGCCAATCGTCTAGTAGAACTATCCCACCTGAAAACTGGACAACGAATTCTAGATATTGCTACCGGCACAGGTTTAGTAGCAATTCTTGCAGCCAAAATTGTCGGTGCTTCTGGAGCTGTTGTCGGTGTAGATATTTCCTCAGGCATGCTCAATCTAGCCCAACGAAAAGTTAAAGCCGAAGGTCTCAACAACATCGAATTTCTAGAAGCAGATGCCGAAAATTTCAACTTCCAAGATAATAGTTTCGATAGGATTCTATGTTCTTCAGCCATTGTATACTTAACAGATATCCCTGCTGCTTTACGCCAGTGGTATCGCTTCCTAAAACCAGGAGGATTAGTCGGATTTTCCTGTTTTGCCGCAAACGCCTTCCCCACAGGGGGTCTGTTTCGAGAAAAAGCACGAGACTATGGCATTGTAATTCCTAATCCCAATGGACCCCTTGGTAGTCCCGAGAAATGTCACCAGCTACTCACCGAAGCAGGTTTTCAAGACATCAACGTCAAAACTGAGCAATTTGGTTCCTACAGCAGTGATACTCAAACAGTAGCAGCAAACTCTTGGCGGGGAAACTCAAAGAGTGCCTTTGGCGCGGAAATTTTCCAGCTTTCTCCAGATAAATTAGCACAATTCAAAAATGAATTCTTTGCAGCCGTTGAGCAATTATCCACAGCAAAAGGCATTTGGATAGATATTACAACGTTTTTTGTTTTCGCCAGGAAATCGGTTCCATTTTCTATTATTAAATAATCCCTAGACGTAAGCATTCAGCTATCAGCTATCAGCTATCAGCTATCAGCTATCAGCTATCAGCTATCAGCTATCAGCTAATGGGCTAAGTCCCAGCGTCGAAGCCGGTGCCACCACAGGCTAGAAGCCTGTGCCACCTTGAGGTGCTTTTGAATAAAATAAGCTGACTGCTGACTGCTGACTGCTGACTGCTGACTGCTTACCTTACGTTTTTACAGGTTAAACCTTATACTATTGCTATTACTTATTGTTCTTTAGTTATTGTTCTTTAGTTATTGTTCTTTTTGTTCTTCCTCCACCACTCGTATTGATTCTGTAGCACCTTCTACTGAGTAGCCTGAAAATTTAGCCAATTGCTCTAAAGACAGCATACCTGGGAAAAACCGACCATTAATTTCCCAAGTTGGAAAGGCTCTGATCTTCGCTTCAATACAGAGGTTAGTTTGGGACGTTTCAGCCCTTGGGTCACATTCAATATAATTAATCTGCTTAAATGCTTCACCAAACATTTGCTTCTGCTTTTGGCAATAGGGACACCAGTAAGCGCCATACATTTTAGCACCAATTTTTTTTAAATGACCAGATAAAGAGGTGGCTGAAGGGGTAACTGGGAGTTCAGGAGCAGGAGATTCTAGGGTTAGTGTTGTCGGGGTAGGGGGTGAGGGTTCTCCTAAAGACGATTCGGCAGCTACTGTCAGTAGGGCAAGACTAGAAATCATCCAGACAGTCTTATTTAAACTACGGATAAATATCCATGGGAGTTTAATGCTAGGTTTGGCATTCATAGTTTGTAGGGGATATATTGGAATTATCCAGGGAATTAATCACTTCTTTACCGTTTTAACCTGATCTTCTCTGAAACTACCAAATCTTTATTAACCTCTCTACTGTCTTTGTTTACCAGGCTCCCAGCACATTAGCGGGCAAGCATATAGCGTTGATCATAGTAATAAGGTAAACAGGATTGTTTCCCACTTCCGAAGTTCTCTACTCCCTACTCCCTACTCCCTACTCTCTACTCCCTCCCTAAAACCTAGGACAAGGTACCTCAACCAATTCAAAACTGATAAGCGTGTTTATAAATCAGATGTAAACCTGTATGGTCTTTTTTTATTATCCAATAAAACTCCGGATCTCTTTCCCCTCTAGCATGCATGCCTCTTGCCTTTTGCCTTTTAAAGCAATACCTGTGTTTACAACCCATATAAAAACGGGCTTATAACATTGCCATACCCCTGAAGCTGAACGCGCACGCGTGCGCGTAGCGCATATGCTTACTTTTCTGGAATTCACCTCAGCATCAGTGAATTATCTAATAACTAATCATCACTCTTTTTCATAAACAGGCAACTATGGTCAAACGTTTGCTTACCAAAGACATGCTCGACTTTGACGCTCCAGATCAGGTCAAGGATGTTATCCAAGCTCAAGGGCGTCCACCGGAAACAGACCCTACTCTGGGTATCCGTCCGGAATTAAGTATTGAAGTCAACCAACAGCCAGGCACTCCCCGACATCGACTGGTCACCATTGGTGATTCCCTCAGCCACGGCGTCCAGAATGGAGCAATTTTTAACACTGACCTATCCTATCCCATGATGATTGGTCAAGAAATGGGTTGGGAAGAACACCTGCGCCGTCCAAGCCAATATGGTGAATTGGGTGGATTGCCCCTGAATCTGGAGTATTTAGTTCGGCACTTAGAGCGACAGTTTGGTGACCAGATACAGTGGTGGGAATTAGGACCGGCCCTGTTTTCAATCCGCCAATTTATGGATGACTTAGAAGATTATTGGGAACGGGGTCCTGGTTGGCAAGGGGGCGTTGGCTCTACTGTTGCTATGAACCAAGAGATTAACCACAATCTCGCTATTTATGGGTGGAATCTAAAAGACATTATCTCTCATGACGCAGATACTCTGAGAAAGGCAATCCAGGCACCAACGGATGATCTATTGCGGCAAATTGTTGAGAATGCTAACGAACATGGGGCATTGAGGGTTTTGGACTCCGCACGGGATTCAGAGGGTAAAGCACTTACCCCAGTCCAAGCTGCCGTGGCACTAGGGCAAGAAGGAAGTTTAGAAAACGGTCAGGGAGATGGTATTGAAAGCCTCATGGTCATGATTGGGGCGAATAATGCCATGGGCAGCATTGCTCAACTACAGGTCAGATGGAGTTGCGATCGCGATTCAAATTCACCACAGCCCAATCAGCGACCTACGGTCTGGTGTCCGGAAGATTTCAAAGCTGAATTGGATCAAGTAGTGGAGCAAATCAAGCAAATTAAAGCTCGCCATGTCATTTGGGCTACAGTTCCCCATGTCACCATTGCGCCCATTGGTCGTGGAGTAGGAGATAAAATGGCTACTGGCTCGCGATACTTCCCCTACTACACCCGTCCTTGGATTAGCGACGAAGATTTCGACCCCAACCGTGACCTCCACATTACCGGACAACAAGCCCGAGCAATTGATAGCGTCATTGACCAGTACAACGAATATATTGCTGATGCTGTAGGTCAGGCTCGAAAAGAAGGTCGAGATTGGTATTTATTTGAATTAGCAGGATTACTGGATTGCTTAGCTTATCGACGTTATATTGAAGACCCCGACGCCAGACCAGATTGGTGGACTCCCTATCAGCTACCACCCGAACTGGAAGCTCTTTCACCAGTACCAGATACTCGCTTTTTTAGATCCGATGCCACTGGTCGCACCAGCGGTGGTTTCTTCACCCTAGATGGCATTCATCCCACTACCATTGGCTACGGTATTGTTGCTCAAGAATTGATCAATCTTATGCAGCAACAAGCTGGTGTCAAGTTTTATGGCAAAGACGGTTCCACAAAGCGTCATGATCCAGTCAAGATCAATTTCCAGCGCCTGATTGCTCTAGATACCCTGATTTCCGATCCACCGAAATCTTTATCGAGTAGTCTGAAATGGCTCGATTGGCTCGATCAGAACTTGCAGATTTTCCAGCGCTTACTAAGAAAGGGGAATTGAAGAATGAAGAATTTAGAATGAAGAATTGAGAATTGAGAATTTAGAATGAAGAATGAAGAATGAAGAAATTATAAGTTCTCAATTATAAGTTCTCAATTCTCAATTCAACTAGGGATTAAACTAGTGATTAAGTTAAAGGCGAATAATTTAGCAATTTATCCAATTGATGGGTTGAATCAATTGGATAAATTGCTAAGATTCCTTAAAAATATCTAAGTATGGAGCGTAAGCAAAAACGCGATTACGTTTTTGCCCGGTAATTTCTTGTAAAAGACCAACATCACACAGATTATTAACTAATTTGTTGGCATTAGGATATGTGCGTTGAATAATTTCTTGAACATGTTCAATAGTGATCATTGGTTGAAAATAAAGGCGATCCAGCAGCACTATAGCCTGTCCAGCTCGGTTCCCCATCTTATTCAGGAGTAGTTGATGATGTTCCTCTTTCATGGTGACTATCTTGCGGGCAGTAGCGGACGCTTCTTGAGCGACTTCGTAAACACCACGCAGAAAGAACTTTAGCCAGCCTTCCCAGTTGCCACTATCTCTGACAGCCTGAAGTCGGTCATAGTATTCAGAGCGATATTTCTTGAAATAGTAAGAAATATATAAAAGCGGGCGCTTGAGTATATTCTGCTCACATAGAAGAAATGTAATTAGTAGACGCCCCGTTCTGCCATTGCCGTCAAGAAAAGGGTGAACTGTCTCGAACTGAGCATGAGCCAATCCAATTTTTAGCAAAGCGGGAATTGGTTTTGAATCATGCAAAAACTTTTCTAGATTATCTAAAGCTTGTTTCATTTCATGGGGTGGAGGTGGAACGTAAGTAGCATTTTTGAGGGAACATCCTTCCGGACCAATCCAATTCTGGCTACTACGAAACTCACCTGGATCTCGCTCAGAACCTCGCACTCCTTGCATTAACTTCTGGTGTATTTCCCGAATCAGGCGCAAACACACAGGTAAATGGTTCAAGCGCTCAAGACCGTGGTTAATAGCAGCGATATAGTTAACCACCTCAGCCACTTCTTGAGGATTATCTGGTTCGAGTGTTTGGGATTCAAATTCCAGAACATCTATCAAAGATGCCTGTGTTCCCTCAATCTGACTCGACAAAACCGCTTCTTTGCGAACATACATAAACACAAATAGGTCAGGGTTAGGCAGAGCATCTGTTGATCCATCTAGCCTACCCAATGCACGATCCGCCTGAGATAGAAGCTGCAACATCTCGTCATCCATAATGATGTCAGACACAGGCGGCAACGGATTCGGTATGAAAGCTTTATATCCACTAAGCTGATCCACATACTGGCCTGCTCTGTTAGCGCTAACCATTATTATCGCTTTCGTTAATACTGAATATTTGGCAGCTCTATATTAACGAAAAGCTATGTCTTTCGTTAATAAGCCTATAAATAAAAATTTTTATGATATAATTACCAACTCGAAAAAATCTACTGAAGAGATCCAGTACTATGCTAAAGGTAACCTTCAGAGTCACTCAGGTTTCGATAAACTGAATAAAAAATGCACTTGAGGCAATTATGACCCAAAACAATCGCTCCCCATGGGATGCTGGCAGATTCATACAAACCCTAAGCTACTTTGAGGTTATCCCTTTCCTGAGCTGCCTACAGCGATTATTCACAGGTCGTGCCAATAATCAACAATCGAGCCAGGGTAGAGGAAAAGATATGGGAGTAATACTGATAGCTGGGGCAACTGGGGGTGTAGGCAAGCGAGTGGTTCGCCGTCTGGTTGAGCAGAATTATCCTGTACGTGCCCTAGTCAGAAATACTGAGAAAGCTAGGGAAATCCTTGGGGATAACCTGGAACTATTTGAGGCAGATATCACTAATCCAGACACCTTGACCCCAGCACTATACAAGAACATTACTGCTGTAGTCTGTTGTACAGGAGCACGGGTGCAACCCATAGAAGGAGACACCCCGAACCGGGAAAAATACTATCAGGGCATCAAGTTCTATAGGCCAGAAGTGGTCGATAGCCCGGAACTAGTGGAGTATCAGGGTATCAAAAACTTAGTACAAGCCGCAGCCGAGTATCTCGAACCAGGGAAACAACTCCTATTTGACTTCCAAAACCCTTCCGATGACTTACAAGAAACCTGGGGTGCTGTGGATGATGTAGTCATGGGTGGTGTCAGCGAGAGTTCAATTCGCCTCATCGACAAGGCTGCCCTGTTTACTGGCAATGTCTCAACAGCAAATTCTGGCGGCTTTGTGTCAGTACGCACCCGCAATCTCCCAACTCCCCTCAACTTAGCTGAGTACGAAGGACTAGAACTGCGAGTTAAAGGGGATGGTCAACGGTATAAATTTATATTGCGTAATGAATCGAAATGGGATGGAATTGCCTACTGCTATTCCTTCGACACCCAGAAAGATCAGTGGATGAATGTTTCGATTCCCTTTGCTGATTTGATTCCCGTATTTCGAGCCAAAACCTTGAAAGATGCTGCTCCCTTCAATCCCAGTCGCATCTGTGCCATACAGCTAATGCTGAGTAAATTTGAGTATGATGGCGCACTGAACCCAAAATTTGCTCCAGGTTCTTTTGTCCTACAGGTGGAAACGATTAAAGCCTATGGGGGTATCACCAAGCCCCAATTCATTATGATTAGCTCAGCCGGGGTGACTCGTCCAGGTCGTCCAGGAATTAAGCTAGAGGAAGAACCACCAGCGGTACGAATGAATGACCAACTAGGGGGAATTCTAACTTGGAAGCTGCGAGGAGAAGAAGCAGTTCGCGACAGTGGCGTTTCCTATACCATCATCAGACCTTGCGCTTTGACAGAAGAACCGGGAGGTCAAGCCTTAGTGTTTGCTCAAGGAGACAATATCCGAGGTAAAGTAAGTCGGGAAGATATTGCTGAACTTTGTGTTCAGGTGCTAGAGCAACCCAAGGCTTGTAATGTCACCTTTGAAGTCAAAGAAGCAACTGATGGTTTGCGAGACTGGCAAACTCTCTTTTGCGGTCTCAATACCGACAGCAATTAAGTATAAGGAAATTCGAATTGAGAATTGAGAATTGAGAATTAAGAATTAAGAATTAAGAATTAAGAATTACGCTCATTCTTCATTCTTCATTATTTATTCTCCATTCTTCATTCTCCATTCTTCATTATTTATTCTCCATTCTTCATTCTCCATTCTTCATTCTTCATTATCCATTCTTAATTATTCATTCTTAATTATTCATTCTTCCTAACTTGCCAGACGCTCCGATGCTTGAGATTTCATCAGGGTAACCAATTCTTGAAGTCCTCTTTTGACATGTCGCGTCACTGTCATCGGACTCACTCCAATTCGTTTGGCTGCCTCCTTGCGGGGGAGTTCTCGTAAGAAAACAAACTCTATAGCTGCCTGAGTTTTATATTCTAGCTGACTCAAGGCACCGTGGAGCTGTTGTCGGTCTTCTTCCCAATAGTGTAAATTCTCTTCATAGTAATCCGGTAGAGTCTCTCCTAAAGTCATGGGTTGATCGACCTTCTGAGAAACCGTGGCATCCAAACTTAAAGGCAAACGATTTTGAACTGCCAACTTACTTTCCTGCCACTCTTGCAGTGATACATCCAAAGCCTTAGCAATTTCTTCATCTCTGGGGAAGCGTCCCAAGTTAGTTGCTAACTTTTTGCTGACTCTTTTCCCTGCCTGCTGCAGTTCCTGCCATCGGCGAGGAATCTTGACCAGAGAACCCCTGTCGCGCAAGAAATGTAGCATCTCACCGCGAATGTAAGGCACTGCTAAGGAACTGAATGCACAACCTTGATGGGGGTCGAACCGCTCAATAGCACGAATCAAGCCGATGTAACCCATTTGCTCGAGGTCTTCATAAGGTTCAGCACACTTCTGGCTGACTATATGAGCAATCTTCCTCACTAACCCAGCATTTAATCTTACTATCTGATTGCGAAGTTGAATTGATGGATTTCGGTAGTACGCAATCAGAAGTTCCATTCCTTGAAAACCAACAGACCCTATAGCCATTCTCAAAATATCCCAGAAGTGGAAACCTATTTACGACACGAGGCTTAGCCTAAGCAATTAATCTTCTTCAACTCATTGTCTGTAGAGATTCTCCTTGCTACTATGGTCCTTTTACTGAAAAAACAAACTACCGTTTTTGTTTTCTCTGTACAATCACGCAAATTTAAGACGGTATAGTGATAAATCCCTATACCGTCTTAAATTTGGTATAATATATAACCTAATGACGCGCAAGTGGCAACTAGCAAAAAGTGGCAACTAGCAAAAAGTGGCAACTAGTACTCTGTCAATTTAGTTTTGAGGGTTAGGGCAAGGTTAATGGTGTTAGATGTTAGGTATTATATATTAGGTATTAGGTATTAGGTGTTAGGTATTAGGTGTTAGGTAAGCATTCAGCTATCAGCACCTCAAGTATCAGGTAAGCATTCAGCTATCAGCTATCAGACCAATTAAAGTAGGGTGGGCAAAGTAGTATAATCTCGAATACTCAAAACAAGCAAACTGTTTTTGCCCACCCTACAAGCTATCAGACCAATTAAAGTAGGGTGGGCAAAGTAGTATAATCTCGAATACTCAAAACAAGCAAACTGTTTTTGCCCACCCTACAAGCTATCAGACCAATTAAAGTAGGGTGGGCAAAGTAGTATAATCTCGAATACTCAAAACAAGCAAACTGTTTTTGCCCACCCTACAAGCTATCAGACCAATTAAAGTAGGGTGGGCAAAGTAGTATAATCTCGAATACTCAAAACAAGCAAACTGTTTTTGCCCACCCTACAAGCTGCTATCAGCACCTCAAGTATCAGCACCTCAAGTAGCGTGGCCAAGGCTGACCGCTGACCGCTGAATGCTTACGCTATCAGCTATCAGCACCTCAAGTATCAGCTTTTGAATAAAATAAGCACCTCAAGTAGCGTGAGCTTTTAGCTCACGGCTGACCGCTGACGGCTGAATGCTTACGCTGTTAGGTATTAGGTATTCGGAAAAAGTATAGTTTACCGCTCAATTAAATTTGGACGGAGTACTAGGTAAGTCGGTTTTCCCTCCTGCCACAAGATTGCGGATATCGTTCAAAATAGAAGTAGTTATAAATCAATGCTGATACTTTATCCGGAAAATTCTTGACTAAAATCTCATGAGTAGCACTAGTAACTTTCGTCAAGCAATTCGTGAATCTCAAGGTCGAGCCCTAGTTGGTCCGAATGTTATTGCTAATGCTCTACCCTTCCTGGGTGGTGGACTAGTCTTAACTGCACTAGGTGTCTATGGTGGTCTGGGAGTGATTTCAAGCAACCCAGGGCTATTTATGACCACCATCTGGCTTGCCGTAATTGCCGAACTTATTCTTTTCTTCGTTGCCCGTGGTGTGGCTGAGAACGGAAACAACACTGTAGCTTTGCCTCTTCTAGCTACTTACAGTCTCTTGTCCGGCTACACCCTCAGTGGCTTAATATTCGTTGCCCTAGGAACAGGGGGTGTGGGCATGCAAGGCATTGCCATTGCTGCCTTTGGCTGTGGTGTTGCTTTTATGGCTGGCCGTCAAATTGGCTCTAATCTCTCTGAAGAAGATGGCTTTGCTTTAGCCAAAACCGTCCAGATGGGTATTATCGCCTTGCTGGTGGTCTTGGTGGCTCAGCTAGTTTTATCCTTCTTTGGTGTATACACACCCAGCTTTCTAGAAATTGCTATCTCTGGCATCGGTGTGGTTATTTTTGCGGGTGCGGCTGTAGTGGATTTCTTCGTCCTACCTCGCGCCTATCGTGATGACCAGTATCTACCTGCTGCCCTGTCAATGTATTTGACCTATATTAACTTGTTCGTGTTCATTTTGCGGCTACTGATTGCTCTTAATGGTCGCGACTAAGACAGTGCTAGACGATAGAACCTGATCGGGGACGGCAATGCTGTACCCCGATTTTTTTCTATACACCTATTAAATAGGAAAAAAACCCTGAAACTCTTTTACATTCTGACTTCTGCCTTGCTGCTGTGCAATTTAAATGCACAACAGCTTAGACGTCATATAGAAGCCATAAACCCGAACAGAGGCTGAAATACAGCATCATGGCCAGTAAATTTGATTTGTGCCCCTATTGCTGCCTACAGCCCAGCAATAGGGGCAAGTCCTGTTCTGAAGCGGTTTTGTGATAGTACCGAAATGTTGCTGAACTCCGAATCCCTAAGGAAATGGCAATATCCAAAGTGAGCGCTATTTATGGTAAAGTTTATGGTAAAGTTTTAAATCGATATGTTCTAGGAAAGAAGCAAGGTGTTGTGTAGTATGAAGCGTGATTATTGGAGTAAATCAAATCGATTTGTCTATCAATGAATCTTGGGATTGTTCTTAACAGATTAAAAAAGGTTATACTCGAGGAATTTAAAACGTTTTGGGGGAAGTTGATTAAATGTCCAATTACGTTTTAACCTTGGGATTTGACATGGCGATCGCATCGAGGCAATTATCCTTAGACTATGTCCAATTCCGGTAAGCATTCAGCCTACCGCTGTCAGCTATCATGCTTAAAATAAACCCAGCGTAGCGTGCGCACCTCAAGTAGCGTGCGCCAATGGGCAATGCGCAAAGGGGAGAATTTAAAGGTGCGCTTGACCCATTAAGAATTAAATTCGCTCAAGGTGCGCACCTAATAGTTCGAGATTAATGAGAATTGAAAGTCTGGGGATTTGCCCATCAGCCAAAGACTATGAATCCCTAGCAGCTTTCCGTAACTCAGCATTATTCCAATGCTTACCTGTTTGATTCAAAAGCTGTTCGCAAAGCGTGACCATAGCCCATAAGCACCTCAAGTAGCACCATCTGTAGCGCATAGGCTGATAGCTGAATGCTTACCAATTACGTTTGGACATTGGAATTTTACCAGGAGATTTGACATGGCGATCGCATCGGGGGAATTCCGCGAGTTTTGTTAAAATGTAAAATTAACAAGATACCCTGGTGGTGTTATAATGGTTTTGTAAAGGATTGAAGCATTATGGAAACCGTAGAGCAGAAACGGGCAGTCGAAATCTTGTCGGAGCGCCTGGGTAAAACCCAGGACTATCTTTGACATTGCTGCTCTGAAAGCCAAAATCCAAGATTTAGAGCAGCTGGCAGCTCAACCGGATTTTTGGGATGACCAAAACTTTGCTCAACAAACCCTTCAACAACTCAACGACCTAAAATCTAACCTCCAACGGTATAAACAGTGGCAATCTAGTTTAGAAGACACTAAAGCGATCTTGGAGTTGCTAGAACTAGAAACCGATGAGGCACTGCTTGCAGAAGCTCAAACCAACTTGACTCAGCTGAATAAAGAACTGGATCGCTGGGAGTTGGAACAGCTGTTATCTGGTACCTACGACGCTAAAGGTGCTGTCCTCACCATCAATGCGGGGGCTGGTGGAACTGATGCCCAAGATTGGGCTGACCTATTACTGCGCATGTACACCCGTTGGGCAGAGAACCATGGTTATAAAGTCCACCTAGCAGAACTTTCCCCAGGAGATGAAGCTGGGATTAAGTCTGTCACTCTGGAAATTGACGGACTCCGCGCCTATGGTTACCTGAAAGCCGAGAAAGGTACTCATCGACTGGTTAGGATTTCCCCGTTTAATGCTAACGGTAAGCGACAGACTAGTTTTGCTGGAGTAGAAGTGATGCCTGCGGTGGATAATACCGTTGAGCTGGAAATCCCCGAGAAGGATTTAGAAATTACCACCTCCCGTGCTGGTGGTAAGGGAGGGCAAAACGTCAATAAGGTAGAAACTGCAGTGCGGATTGTCCATATTCCTACCGGCCTGGCTGTGCGCTGTACTCAGGAGCGTTCTCAATTGCAAAACAAAGAAAAAGCCTTAGTACTGCTGAAAGCTAAGCTGCTGGTGATTGCTGAGGAGCAACGAGCTCAAGAAATTGCTGAAATTCGAGGGGACATGGTGGAAGCGGCTTGGGGAAACCAAATTCGAAATTATGTGTTTCATCCTTACCAGATGGTGAAAGACCTGCGTACTAGTGTGGAAACCACAGCAGTTAATGATGTCCTTGATGGTAATATTGACTTATTCATTGAAGCGTATCTGCGTCAAGAAAATCAGTTAACTAACTAATCAGTAATTATTGGTCATTAGTGAGAAAGTTGCTTGATTATTACCAATATCTCTCAAGTTTTAAGTAAGCAGGACTCAGGCAAAATTCGGCAACAAACGCGCCTTACCTGTAGGGTGTGTTAATAAGGCACCCTACAAGTAGAGTTTCTGGGTAAGTCCTGGTAAAAATTGTTAAGTCTGTTGTTACATTAAAATCAGCAAAGAAATTCTGACGTAGACTACCTGTGTTCCATGAGCAACCCACCTTCACCGACCCAAGAGCCAGAACAAGGTCTGGATACAACGACAGCCCCACCCGATGGTTCAACTGAACCCAAGCCCAGTTACACCAAGTTAGCCATGCGCAATATGGTGCGTAAGGGAGGTAAATCCCTTACGCACTTTTTCCTAACCGTTTCTGGTTTATTGGCCTTACTGGTGGGTCTTGCCTACCTAACCCGTTAGGTGACATACTCCCACACTGAACCGATAGGTCAGTGTGGGCTTCTTCCCAACTCCAGCTATTGCTTAGGATACTCGGTAAGCTTTATTAACGACACGGGATGCCCCGACCCACCGGAACAATACAAGAAGTTCTATTTTTAAATACGCAGGTGGCGGTTAGCTCTTAATTTGTCTTCCCTGGTATTTCTAATATAGCGAACTTCTACGCTATTTACCAGAGTTGCTGTCCGCGATTCATCTCACACTCATGGCGTAGCATTGAGATGTGAGGCTAAAGAGCTGATCTAGCTAAAGACTTTGTTAAATCAGTTAAACTTACTGTTGATGCCTCTGTCGAAGGAGTTGCTAATAGTGAATAGAAAACCTTAGCAAAGGTGATCAAGCATGTATAAAGCGCTCAAGACTAAACTAAAACTCAATAACTATCAAAAAACCTTGATGGCACAACATGCTGGGTACTCTCGATGGGTATACAACTGGGGCTTGGCAATATGGCAGCAAGCCTCTCAAGAAGGATTGAAACCCTCGGTGAGTACAATCAGAAAATTGTTTACCCACCACGTTAAACCTAACTACCCTTGGATGAGTCAACTATCATCCAAAGTTTACCAATACGCCTTAATTAACTTAGGCTCAGCTTACAAATGCTTTTTCCAAGGACTAGGGAAATATCCCAGATTCAAAAAAAAGGGTAGACACGATAGCTTCACCATAGATAATTCGGGAAAACCGCTCAAATTGTCAGGATGCAAGCACAAACTCCCCAAGTTGGGATGGGTAAGAACTTATGAACCATTGCCAGATTTAGAAACAAAAAAAATCACTATATCTCGTCAAGCTGACGGCTGGTATCTGAGCTTTCATTATCAGTATGAACCACAACCAACACATAAACAAATCGATGTGGTTGGGGTAGATGTGGGAATAAAAGAATTAGCCACCCTTAGTACAGGGAAGGTTTTCACCGGTTCATTACCCTACCGCCAAGCTAAAAAGCGACTAGCTAGATTACACCGTGATTTGTCGAGAAAGACAAAAGGTTCCAAGAACTGGCACAAGTCAGTAAACCGATTAGCATTACAGCATCAACGGGTTGCCAACATTCGCAAAGACACATTGGAAAAACTCACAACTTACTTAGCCAAAAACCACGGCACGGTGGTAATTGAGGATTTAAATGTATCGGGAATGATGGCTAATCATAAGCTGGCTAGTTCGATCGCTGACCAAGGATTCTATGAATTCAAAAGACAACTTGAGTATAAGTGTCAGTGGTATGGTGCCAAATTGGTAAAGGTGGATAGGTTCTATCCATCATCTCAGCTTTGTTCAAGTTGCGGGCATCGTCAGAAGATGCCGTTGCCAATCAGGACGTACAACTGTAGTGAGTGTGGTCTAATCCTGGACAGGGATTTGAACGCAGCGATAAATCTGAAAAACGCCGTGGGCTCTACGGTGTCTGCCTGTGGACGGGGTGCTGCCGACAGTCCCGAAAGAAGCAGGAAATAAACAGCATTAACTAGCATTAGCTAGGTTTGTATCAGTTTTATGGAGCAGATAGCAAAAGTAAGCGAACAGTAAGCATAGTCCTAGACCCAGACTTAAGGAAGACTAGACCTAGCCAATCGGCTAGGTCATCACAGTAGGGTAACCTACTGGTAACCAAGCCTTTTGGAGAAGCTGAGTGTGAAGTTTGAATTGAGTGTACAGGATTGTTTCTTTAATCGCTCCCATTCCACTGAAACCATTACTAACCAATTCAGCAGCCCAATTTCCCTCCACACTTGGGAAAGCTGGTTTGACCAATGGCTAGGAAGTCTCGAAACAGATTTACCGGAGGCGAAGAGCTACGAATTGAGTCTTCGCCTTACCGACAATAGTGAAATTCAAGCACTTAATTCCCAGTACCGAAAAAAAAATCAGCCTACAGATGTACTTGCTTTTGCCGCTTTAGAGGTAAACTCTCCTAAGTTATCACCTCAAAAGCAATTATCGGTGCCTATATACTTGGGTGATATCGTGATTTCGGTAGATACTGCTGTTCAACAGGCTCAACAGCACGGGCATTCTGTATCTACGGAACTAGCCTGGCTGGCAACCCATGGTTTACTTCACCTTCTAGGATGGGATCATCCGGATGAGGAAAGTCTACTGAGAATGCTGGATCAGCAGGAGACTCTACTTCAGAGCGTAGGTCTTTCTAATTATTCCTAGAAGTCTGCTGTGCTTTTCAGTATATCCCTAAAGGTTAATCCTCCTAACCCATATGGGAAAGATTAAGGTATACCCAAGACCTATCCCTGAACCAATAAATGGTGTTACCAAAGGCCGAATCTTATCAAACTCAGTTTTTCGTGTCTAATACCTTGCCGATGACTCAAGAGCTATCTATACCAGTACCACAATACTCTGACTCCAAAGTCAAACCTCACCGAGATTTGGCTTGGCGAATTGCTCCGACATTAATGATTAGCTTCAAATATGCCTGGGCTGGGGTTCGCTATGCCTTTGTCACCCAACGTAACTTCCGCATCCATACAGCTATTGGAATTCTAGCGATTACCTTGGGCATTGTTTTACAAATATCCCTGGTAGAACTGGCTGTGATTGGACTAACCACTGGCCTAGTCATGGCTATGGAGATGTTAAATACAGCTATTGAATCGGTCGTAGATCTAACTGTTAAACAGACATACCATGAACTGGCTAAAATTGCTAAAGATTGTGCGGCTGGTGCAGTGCTGATCTCAGCGATAACTGCTATTTTTGTAGCCGGTTCCCTGCTACTGCCACCCCTAATCATTAGAATTGAGTCAGTTTTGGGCTAAACACCCGATTAGACTTAGGATGTGCGACTATTACGATGAAAGTATATGACTGGATTGTCGTTGGTGGTGGCATTACTGGAGCAGCACTCGGGTACGAATTGTCTCGCCAGGGTTTGAGTGTTCTGATTTTGGAGCAACATCCTACCCTAGAGGGAGCAACTCGCTATAGCTATGGTAGTCTTGGCTATTGGTCAGGAACATCAAAGTTAACTCGAGTGCTATGTCAGGAAGCTAGAGAAATTTATCAAACTTTATCTGAGGAATTAGAAACAGATACCCAGTTCCGGGAATTAGACTTATTGCTGACCATTGACCTCAACGATGACTATGAGCAATTGGCAGTAGATTATGCCCGTTGTGCTACTCCCCCAAGTTGGTTGAGTGTGGAGGACGCTTGTGCCCTCGAACCATTACTCAATCGAAATGCGATCGCAGGAGCTTTTACTGTCCGTCACGGGCATATCCATCCGGGAAAGACTACCCAAGGTTACCTGAACGCTTTCCGCCGTTTTGGGGGGGAAATCCAAATTGCCCGTGTGGTTGAACTGGTAAGGAGCTCAGATGCTATCAAGGCAGTCAAAACAGTAGCAGCCACTTACCACACGGCTAACACGGTTGTCTGTGCTGGTGGACTCAGTCGCACCTTATTGAAAGCTTCTGGAATTCCTGTATACTTGTGTTTCACTCATGAGGAGATGATTGAAACTCCCAGAGTTGATATCCAGCTGCAGACAATGGTTATTCCAGCAAATACGAAACGGTTTCAACTCGAACAGCAAGCCAGTACTGAGTCAGTTCAACACTTGTGGGATGAGCCTGGTCATGAGGTAGTACCACCGATTCTTGATGCAGGTGCAGTGCAGTTTTTAGATGGCAGTTTACGGATGGGTCAGCTCAGCCGTGTGTTGACAGACCCCTATGCAACTATAGCGCCAGAGAAAGGAGAAGCGGAAATTCGTACTCAAGTGGGTAAAATTCTACCAGCTCTTGAGAAATTACCAGGAACCTGGCATCATTGTTTAGTAGCATTCAGCAACACTAGTTTACCAGTGGTTGGTTCCTTCGGTGGTGTGGAAGGAGTTTATATATTTTCTAGTTTTACTAACCCCCTGGTATTTGTGCCACCCCTAGCCAAGCGCTTTGCTAACTGGGTGGTTGGACAAGAGGATGAAATAATAGCCGAGATGTCCCCTGCCAGTTAACAAAGTATTATGTTAAATTAAGCTAGGTTAAAGCTTGTTAAGAGTCTGTTGGTGATCGACCCATAGTCTCAGTCAAAGTGCCAATACAGTGGCTCCATCATCCTTAAAGCCCTTTGGTAGGGGCGACTCTGTCAAAGTTATGGAACATAGGTAGGGTCCAAGGTCGGATTAGACTGTACTAAGTTGGGTTAATGGTCACAGGCAGATACACATTTAACCTGAAGAATAATTTAAGCAACGGATTTTGTGTTGACACCAGAGTAATCTTCACTGTCAAGGGTTAACGGTCAACAGTGAACAATCAGCAAGTTAAATGTTAATTAAGATAAAGAAAGGTGGAAGCGACGGTCTACCCCTTAGCTTGTGAGGGAAGCTAAGGAATTAGCTCGTCCTAACCAGCGAGTTATGAGCCTAGACTAGTTATGAACCTACAGGTGATGGCAATCCCCTCCCCTCAACCCAATTGGCTGTAATAGGGGTCTTCTGCCAAGAACTAATGACAATACTGGAATTGCAGTTAAGGGATTATGACAAAAACTCGCTCTAAGTGGCAGCTTGTGGTGGTAGGGATTTTGCTACTGCTGACGGTTCAGTATGTGCTGTGGCGATCGCTGTTTACCCTCAATCTGGATACCGTGGTCAATGGCGTCTTTAGCTTGGGGTTATTACTAGCGGAAATAATGAGGCTAGCTGGTAGCACCATTCAGCTGTTTTTCTTGCCCCAGATAAAAGATAGAAGTCGGGAAGCTGATTGGGGTGAATTATCGGTTATTAGTGGTCGTTTTACCCCTTCTGTTGACATCCTGATTCCTACGTATAATGAACATTCCTCTATTCTACGGCGAACAATTATTGGTTGTCAAGCTTTAGAGTATACAAAAAAAACGATCTATCTTCTGGATGATACTAGACGTCCTGAGATGAAAAAACTTGCAGCTGAGCTAGGCTGCGAGTATATTACGCGACCAAATAATCTTAATGCCAAAGCAGGTAATTTAAACAATGCCCTTCCTCAAACCTCTGGGGATTTAATTGCTGTATTTGATGCTGATTTTATTCCTACTAGGAACTTCCTCAAGCGGACTGTGGGTTTCTTTAAGGATAAGGAAGTCGCTCTAGTTCAGACTCCCCAAAGCTACTATAATCCGGATCCGGTTGCCTATAATTTAGGTTTAGAAAACATTCTGACGGCAGAAGAAGAATTATTTTATCGACACATTCAACCAATTCGGGATACCACAAATAGTATTGTGTGTTGTGGCACGTCTTTTGTGGTTAGGCGCAGCGCAATATTAAGTATTGGTGGCTTTTTTACCGATTCCATCGCTGAAGATTACTATACTGGGCTTTGTTTATCTGCTCAAGGCTATAAGTTAATATATCTTGATGAAAAATTAAGTGCTGGCTTGGCAGCAGAAAATATAGCAGGTCATGTATCTCAGAGGCAAAGATGGGCACAAGGTACATTACAGGGACTTTTTCTAGAGGCAAATCCATTAACAATTCCTGGACTTACTCATCTCCAAAGACTGGTTCATTTAGATGGGTTGCTTTATTGGTTTACTAGCTGGTCACGAATTTATTTTCTAATTGTTCCCATAGCTTATACATTTTTCGGGATTATTCCCTTTAAAGCAACAGCTACGGAAGTCTTGTGTTTTTTAGTTCCTTTCTATTTGCTACAGTTTTCTGTATTCTCGTGGATAAACTGCGGCTCTCGCTCCGCTTTCATGTCAGATATTTATTCAGTAGTGTCATGTTTCCCCATTGGATTAACGGTGTTGCAGACAATGCTGAATCCTTTCTCGAGAGGATTTAAAGTAACCCCGAAAGGAATATCTCGGGAGAGTTTTAATTACAACTGGGAGTTAGCATCGCCGCTGATTATTGTATTCATTGCTACAGCAATTAGCTTTGGGTTTAATCTGACCGAATTATTGATACCAGCCAGCAGTTTGCCATCCCTAGAAACAGCCCAACTTACCCAAGGCATCAGCTTAGCTTGGATTTGGAGTGGCTACAATCTCCTGGTGCTGAGTATCGCCTTACTAATCCTTCTGGATTCTCCTAATCCCAATACTGACGAATGGTTTGACTTACGTAAAGTGGTGCGAATAAATATAGGAGGTCAAACCTATTGGGGCATCACTAAGTGGATTTCTCAAGTAGGTACTCAAATCAAGCTGACAGAGAAGCTATCTATCTCCCTTAAAGACAATATCAAAGTAAGTCTGAAAATAATGGGGGAGAACTTGCGACTACAAGGAAAGATTACTCACACAGACCTCACGAGTGAAAGCCCGACTCTCCAAATAGGATTTAATCAGCAGATGAGTTTACCCCAGACACGGTGTTTAATTGAAATGCTGTTTTGTGGTGTGGGTCAGTGGAAACGTTGTGATACCCCTGGAGAATTCAGCTTGCTGTGGCTTTTATTAAAAAGTTTGCTCCAGCCCAGATTTGTGTTTAACCGTAATTCAAACCTCAGCACAATTAGCTCCGCTGAGGTACCAAGCTCTACCCTTACCAAACTCAATGATGGGATTGGTCTGGTAGCACCAGCACCAAAGGCGATGGCAACTGTTGCTGATTTCCAAGAGGACAATAGCTCGGAACCCTTACTAAAACCTATTTCACTAGTGGCTCAGCCTAGGGTAAAAGCTCCTAGTGTTGCTCAAACAGTCGGTGAAGAAGTTGCTATCAAGGTGGCAATACCAATGAATCCAGAACTAAACTCCCAGGTGGAGGCGAGCGCTCATTGGGAAGCCGAAGGTGAAACCGTTGTGATCAAAGTGGCGATACCCAATGAACTCATCCAGAAGTGACATACTCCCACACGCTTATCAAAGATTACAGTGTGGGCTTCTTACCAACTCCACCCAACGGTTAGGATACTCGGTAAGCTTTATTAACGACACGGGATGCCCCTCCGCGCCGGAAAAATACAATAAGTTGTATTTTTGATTAGTAGGTGGCGGTTAGCTCTTAATTTGTCTTCCCTACTATATCTAATATAAACGAGATATACCCTGTCCGCAATTCATCTGACACTCATGCTGCCCATTGAGATGTGAGGCATAAGAGCGGATGAAGCTAAATTGCCAGCTAAATGGGATTGACCTTGGCCTTTAGGCCACGCTACGCGAATGGTCACGCGGGGCGCGTTCGCTAATTAAACAACGACTCAAGAGCGGCTATGCTAGCAAAAAAGTGCATTGAGCCAAAGGCGATCTAAAGGGATGACTCCTACCCATTTATTAATTTTTGCTGGTTCCGGTTTATTAGCAGGTATTCTTGCCGGATTTCTCGGCATTGGCGGCGGTGTAGTGCTCGTCCCGTTGTTAGTGGCATTAGGATATCAACCAGTTCAAGCGGCGGCTACCAGTAGTCTGTCGATTGTGATTACAGCTACATCTGCTACAGTGCAAAACTGGCGGATGGGCTACTTTGATCTAAAAAGTGTAATTGGCATCGGATTTCCGGCTCTAATCACAGCACAAATTGGTGCCTATCTAGCCGATCTCTTCCCTCCTTACTTGTTACTGGTAGCCTTTGGGATACTGCTACTGGTTACGATATATCTGATCCAACTACGCAAACAGCTTAAGTCTAGAGCGCAACAGGAATCTCAAAGAGCACCAAACAACAGACTTTCTTCAAACTCTTCCACCAAAGCTACTGTAGCCAGGATCGCGACAGGTGGTTTAGCTGGCTTATTAGCTGGTCTATTTGGTATTGGTGGGGGAACAATTATGGTTCCACTGCAAATGTTGCTCCTAGGAGAACCAATTAAAACTGCCATTCAGACAAGTCTAGGGGTAATCGTGATTACGGCAGTTTCAGCCTGTGCAGGACATGCCTTACAGGGGAATGTCTTATGGATTGAGGGACTGCTCCTAGGTATAGGAGGCTTTTTGGGAGCGCAAATTAGTACTCGCTTTTTGCCAAAGTTACCAGACCAAGTGGTGAGCAATGGATTTCGCACCCTGTTATTTTCCCTATCAATTTATATGTTTTGGCAGGCATGGCAGAGTTACCGTGGTTGAAAGTCTGTATCTACTTGATTAGACTTCGCCGTAGTGGTTGGGAATAGGGAACTTCGGATATCGGAACAGAACTATAAATACATATCAAGTAGGGACGTATGGCGTGCGCCCCTACAGGTTGAGTCACTCCCTAAGTCCTGTTATAGTTTCTCAATAATCAATAACGTTTGTGTCGTAACTCAGCTTTAGGTGAAACCGCCAGCCCAGATATATCGCCCCGGCTGGACTCGTTTCCAACCTTTAGATTCACATCCTTTAGTTAAGGTGTTACTAATGGATTTACGAGCTACATTTTTCTTCTTAGGATCCAAACCATTAGGATAAAGCACGTCCAAAACATCTGCGGCACTCATGATCTGTGGATAGTGTTCTCTTAACACAGAAGCCACTAGCTCATATAAGGTCATATACTTTAATTGGTCTAACTTAGGTAGCGGAGAAGGCCGACGAGCTTTGCTCTTGGCAGGTTTTCTCTGAGGTTTATTGGTAGAAACTAAATCGGGCAAATCTTGAAGAGAAAAGGTGTAGCAACCTGGAGAGTCAGGGACAGAGTGCCATAACCCCTGGCTCTCTCCTTTCAACAAGATGGATTTGACCAGAGAAGTTTTCGAGGCAATATCGTCTTTGCCCAACTCTCCAAACAGCTCCCTGATCAGGTAATCAACGTGGAGGATCGTACCCCTGTGAGTTTCCAGAAGTCGGTCAATGGCTTCTGTAATCCTCTGCTCCTGGTAATCGAGTTGTTGTTTGAGTGCTAATGTTGACTCATCTAATTCAGTTTCAGTGGAGAAGTCTGCGGGCAATTCAGGTAGTGGCGTGGTGAGGTAGTATTTCTCCTGCTGGTTGTGGTTGCGATTTCCAGGAGGCAGGAACTTGTTGGAGTTATTTTCTGGTAAAGCTAATGCATTGGTATTCAGCAAAGCTTTAGCATGGCTAAGCTGTTCTCTTGCAACTGTGGCAGCTTGTTCATGATACTCTACCATTTGTCGGTAGTAATCAACCAAATCTTCTAACATCTTGTGACTTTGCGATGGTAGCGATGGCTGTGATGGAACATAAGACATCTACTTTCTTCCCCCAGATTCGTTAGCGTGTTGATGGCGAAGACACTTTCTGGCTACTCCTTTGCAGCGATTTCCATACTTGGGACAACAGGTAGCATAAGTCTCCCTCTCTGCAGGCGTATTGCAGTAGTGGCAAATGAACTTGTAAACCCGTGTATGGATAGTACGCCTGTGGGCTCTTACTTTGTATTCTCGAACAAAAACTTGTTTACTGGGCATGATTGTTTATATACTTTACTCCTTAAACATTAGCAATGGGTTCCTGATAAGTGAAAGGAAGCGAATTAACACTGCTTGTGTGTTCTTTTTTGAACTCTCCCTCGCGTCAAGCACGGGGGATTCTACGCAGAAGGCGATGGCGGATGACACTGGAAGCCTAAACCATAATCTTCGATTTGGTTGTAGGTACTTCACATAACTGCCATAGCAACGGGAGGAGGAGTAATACCTTTGACTCCAATTTGATCTAACATCCTCACACAATAACTGCCAGCTGTACAATAGGGAACTCCGGCCAGATTCCTCTGGAAAAACAGCAGCTGATTGTATCGATTCTGATTGACTCTCTGACCCAATGCTCACAACACTCCATCGCGGCTACTCACATCTGTCGATACCAAGTCATTTTCCCTAAGTAGAAGGTCATGGTCGATAAGCTAAATCCCAATCGGTGTCTAGTGATCTCCTATTCCATATCCAGTCTAGGTTTGACCTTAACCAGTGTGCCATTCTCCCGCTTGTTAATTGAATTGTGTGATCAACAATTGCCTGTTTGGTCTCCATCGCCTTTTCTTTCACCTCCTCTGGCACCTTCTCGCCAAATTTCCCTTAATTATTCCCTAAATTCTTTCAATATAGAATGTCTGGTTGCTCAAATCCCAGAGTATAGACTTTTTTTCCCTCCCTTTTGGTAATGGGTCATGAGTAATGGTCGTAGGATTACCGATTACCCCGAGCCAATGACCCGACAATCGAATGTGGCATCCCTTTTCAAGAAAGGGTATCAGAACCTGCCCAACCTCTGGCTGCCCCTTGCCTGTTCCCTCAGAGCACACAACCTCCTTCGCTTTCGCGTCCTACCGCGCACCGGAGCCGCGCTTCGCGTCTATGGGTCGCAAGCGGTTTATCAAAAAATGGCTAAACTGTTAGGCATTAAAAATGCCTAACAGCTTAGGATACTAGGATTCATATCCACGCTTAATGCTGATAGATTAATGCTTATTTTAAAGACTTTATTTTCGTCAATAACTCGTTTTTTATTATAGTTTTATTTTGCCGTTTTATCCATGTTATTCATCCTTGGTTTTTGAAGACATTTGTTTTTAAATAAACGCTCTAAATGGGGTTTGATTAATTGGTTGATCCCATCGATATTTTTGGTAGTTTGTTTTGCTTCTTTTTTGGGATGTTGAAGTTTATTTTTGTCGAGTTTTATTACCAATTCTAAAGCTTCTTTGTGTTGATTAATTTCTTCTACAACTATTTTTCGTTCCTGTTCAGCCTCTGTTCTTGCTGCTTGAGTCTCTTCTCGTAACTTAAGTTGTTCGGTATCCTTATACAAGGGAGTAGGGTTAATCCCATATACCATTAGGATTTGAAGATTTTTTCTGGCGGCCATGAATTTTTTGCTAGCGGCTACAATGCCTCTACTTAGAAAAAGGGAAGCTGTGGAAAAAATTATTGCTACAACAAAAGCAATAACCGGTATTAACTGATCTACTGCTCCGGATTCGTTGCTGACTAATACGGCTTGGAAATTCAAAAATATATCTCCTAAGAGCACCAGCCAAATTATAGATAATCCATTAGTTAATGGTAAAGGTATCTTAATTTTTTTGCTAATAATTCCAGACCCATCTACTATGGAGGTTATGGGTAAAGCACCTGTTACCAATAAACTGAGTAAATTTTTAGTCTCAATTCCAAATATTTTATCACCCTTTGACAGAGCAAGTCTTTCCCCAAACGAGTAATCTAATAGAGCCAACTGTCCAAAACTAGAAATGATTAAAAATGCTAAAAATATCAAAATTATTAAGACTTGAAGTCTTTTTTCTCGGCGATACCAATCTTCAAGCTTTTCACGCTCTTCCGGCTTTTCAATATAGTTTTCAGACTTGGTAGTTGCTGGTTCAAATTCAGTCATATCTCATCACATAAGTTGATTAAGTAGAGTAGTGTCTAGGTCTGGTTAGTTTACTCTTTTCCGGTGAAGCATTTGGAGCCTATACCTTTGGTTTTACCTATAATTTGTCCTCCAAATCCCCAAACTCATACTAGTCCTAAACGTTATAATTTTTTTAAAGACTCCGGTATTGCGCAATAGGTATACTCTGAACTAGGAGTATATTTTTTCAGGTATTCTCCATCCAGTATTGACTCAAAATAATTATTAAGATGTATTCCGCCAATATCATCTATCTGGTTTAATTCTTTTTGAATTTCATGTTTAACAGTTTTTCCATCACGAAATGCATTACTGGCTTGAATGCTTCTCCTCTCTTTTTGTCTTAATATTTCTTTTAAATTGGGATAATTTTTGAGTTTTAAATAATAAATACCTTCAAATAAGTCCCAGGTGTAAACTTGAAGGTCAACATTGGGTTGAGCATCTTTGATTTCAAAGGGCAAAGAAACTATGAAAATAACACTTTTAATTTTAGGGTCACGAATTTGGAGATTTCTCTCCAGACTTAAATTTAGAACTTGTTGCTCATCTTCCCTAGACCATTTCCAAGCTAAGCAACTAGCTTTTTTATAAATCCATCCGTCGTTATGGTTATCAATACGTCTGATATAAAAACTTTTAGCTTGATGAGAAAATGTTAATAATGTTACAATCTTGGGAGTATATCTCTGATTCAGTAAACTCTTGGTATCTGGAATTTCTTGTCTTGAGTTTACAGGAATTCTCAAGACAAGTTTTTGAGGTGAGCATTCTTGATTGCCAAAAATCTCGTTATAGATAGGCTCATTAGACTGCACACTTATACTTCGAGCTTCTTCAGTTTGAATGTGACAGGGACTAATTTGAGTGGTACAGGAGTGTAGCCCGATACTATTCAAGATAAGAGTGACAATAATTCCTAGATAGCGGTGCGACCCCGGCGAGGTTCCTTCGCCATGGGAACGCGCACCAAGACATCGGAAGAGTTTATTCATGCAAAACTGTATCATGAAATGACTTGAAAGATGCTGTACGCTAGCACTTTCCAGTTGAGCGTTCATGCCTACAGGATTACCTAAGGAATCTTTTGCCGACCTGGGACGATCTATGATGGAAAGGATATGCGATCGCGTTAGATGCATCTCACTAATGATCTTCTAAGGTCATCGCAGACTTCCGGATTGTTGGCAAAATTAGCATTAAGTCGTTTTTCCAACTCCTCTAGTAGCCCCTTCGAGCTCCTTAATGTCTACTTCCGCTTCTGCCTTCCGATTCCAGGCTGATTGAATCAGTCGGCCAATTATTCCCCCAGCATTTGTGTCTGGGCAACTAGACTAGGGTCGTCTTGACTTCTAGGAAACTGCTCTACCAACTCGCTGGGACTGAAATTCAACCTCTTCGCCATTTTGTCCAGTTTCTTGATGCTGCTCGGCGTTAGGATTAGGTTGACTCGGATTTTATCTTCTCCTTGTGTTGTCTGTGTGTTTCTCATTTCTTGGGCTCATCGCCTACACACCCAAGTTAAATCAGACGCTTAATTAAGCTATATCAGACGCTTATTTAAGTATAGACGCTTTATAACTTAATTAACATAATTACACACATCTATTGACATTAAGTCTGTAAGTAGCCCATCACTCGGTTCGATGAAAATGGGACTACAAAACTTTCCCTAGAATACAACAAGCAATTAATAGGAGTGCATCAATGAGCTATAAAGACGAACTATTTCCTTGGCGCATTATCCGCCATCTGCCTAAATGCCAGCGAATTGTTGTCGCTCGCTTTCGCCGCCGCAATCAAGCAGAAGCCCATCTGCAAGCACTGCGCTGCTTAATACCAGATGCTCGGTTCACCCTCATGTTCGACATCACACTAGATGATATTGTCCCAGCTATCGCCATGACACAGCATCCATCTCAACCAAATCATCAATAAAACCAAATTCTTGGCTCTGATCACTGTTTTATTTCGCCGCATCAAAGCGCCTAAGAAGTTTGCCATTACTAAGCGCCAAATTGCCAGACTTAGGAGCATTCCTGAATCATGGATTGTCAAAATCTAGTTCTGGTCTTATGTTCTGTTTTTCGATGGCCTTTAGGCCACGCTACGCGAACGCCGAGACACAGTAGAGCAATTGATGAGCAAGGGTTAAGCTAGTAAACTGGAAAAACACACTACTAGCGAACAGCTACAGCAGTTGCAGCATGTCATCTAATGGGACTACAAAAAGCTGCGACTAAAAAAAGCAGCACATATATGACATATGGGCTACGGCCTAATGGGATTTTCGCGCTTTCGTGGATCTTGGCAAAATCAAACAGAACCGACCTTAGCCACTGTGAATCAAAAACTTATCTTGATCTGGTATCGCAACGATTTACGGATCCATGACCATGAGCCACTCTATCAAGCTGTCCAGGAAAAAGCTGAAATTATCCCCCTGTACTGCTTTGATGAGCGACAATTTGGTACTACCTCCTTTGGTTTTCCAAAAACCGGTGCATTTCGCGCTCAGTTTTTGCTCGAAAGTGTAGCGGACTTGCGGAATTCTTTGCGATCGCTTAACCCTGCCGATCTCGGGAAATCCGTTGGTACTAATCTTGGTAGTAATTTAGTGGTGCGCCGGGGTTTACCGGAACAGATTATCCCATCTTTAGCAAAAGAACTAGGAATCTCGGCAGTTTACTATCAACGGGAAGTCACCTCAGAAGAGTTAGCCGTCGAATCCGCCCTGAAAAAGGCGCTTGCTCAAATTGGGGTAAAAGTCAAGTCGTTTTGGGGCTCTACCCTATTCCACATCAATGAATTGCCCTTTGGTATTCCCCACATTCCCGAAGTATTTACCCAATTTCGCAAGCAGGTGGAGAAATCTTCTAAAGTTTATCCCACTTTCCCCACTCCCAAAACTCTACCACCCTTACCTAAGGTAGATGTTGGTGAACTACCTCAGTTAGCTGACTTAGGACTTGAACCACCAGTCCCTGATCAACGGGCAGTGCTACAGTTCAAAGGTGGGGAAACAGCCGGACTAGCCAGACTAGATGACTATTTCTGGGAAAAAGACTGTCTTAAGCGTTACAAACAAACCCGAAATGGCATGTTGGGAGCAGATTACTCCTCCAAATTGTCCCCCTGGCTAGCCTTGGGTTGTCTATCGCCTCGTTATATCTATCAACAGGTTCAGGAGTACGAAACACAACGGGTTAAAAACGACTCCACCTATTGGTTAGTCTTTGAGTTACTGTGGCGCGACTATTTCCGATTTATCTGTGCCAAGCATGGTAATCGAGTTTTTCGCCAATCCGGATTACAAGGGGTGAGCATACCATGGAAGGTGGACTGGAAGAGATTTGACCTGTGGACCGAGGGAATGACTGGTTTTCCCCTAGTGGATGCCAATATGCGGGAATTAACAGCCACAGGCTTTATGTCTAATCGGGGTAGACAAAATGTTGCCAGTTTCCTGACCAAGAATCTGGGGATAAACTGGCAGATGGGAGCGGAGTGGTTTGAGTCGCTGTTGATTGACTATGATGTGTGTAGTAATTGGGGCAACTGGAACTACACAGCTGGGGTAGGCAATGATGCTCGGGGTTTTCGCTATTTTAATATTCAGAAACAATCCAAAGATTATGATCCCCAGGGAAAATACGTAAAACATTGGCTACCAGAACTTACTTCTGTCCCTGCTAGGAAAGTCCATGAACCCTGGACATTATCATCGGATGAGCAAAAGCGCTATGGGCTAAGAATAGGGGTAGACTATCCTCAGCCTCTAGTAGATTTGTGGAAGTCGGTCAAGCAAAATGAGAAGGTCTACAATGGTGCTATTAGCCGTCGGTCTTAGCCGTTGGTACAGCAATCTATGGGCTTTTCCTTTCGATGAAGTATTTCCAGTTAAGTGTTGACAGTCAATAGTTAACTTTCAACACTCAATTAGTCAGCCATCAATTAGGCAGCCATCAATTTTTCCCTTTCGCTGTTGATGTTGATCAAAACACAGATTGACAGAATTATATGGATAAAACTGTGCTATATATCTGTGTTTAGCAATCCTGGTTGGATTCCTTTTTTCCCGTACTCAGTTCTAAGGTTACGCCAGTGGTAACTTAAGGGCAGGGTGAGATTCTGAAGGACGAATTCGGTATTTAACCAGATTGGCGAGATCTTGTAGTTGACCAATTGCTTCAGCACCTTCCAACTTCATCAGTTCTCGGTCATCGCGCATTTCAGTCCAAGTGATACCGTAATCTGAAACCAAAAATCGAATCAGGTGATTGTCCGCCAAGCTAACCATAAACGATGCGCTATTCATCTGCCCACCACAGGTGTAGCAGGAGGCTAAATAGCCTTGGTTTTCTAATACAATAGCCAACGCCTGGAGATTCATTACTAAATCTCGGACAAATTGACGGTGCTCCTCTGCAAGTCGTATAAACACGTCTGTTCTCCAAACACCACTCCTAGATTTTAGAGCTTTTATTCTTTCTTAAAAATTTAATCTTCATCTTTCAAGATAAATCAGGATAGAATTGGGGGATTTTTATAAAAAATAGACTCTTGTCAATCTTTTCCTTAATCTCTTGCCTTGTTCTATCCCAAAATCAACCTGTCGGTCAAGGCAAATTGGCTCCCTTGTCACAATTTTCATGAGTCAAGGGATATACATTAGTAGTTTCTATATGTTTATGGAAATTCTTTAACTAACCTAACTACCGGTTGAAGTGCAACCGATAGTTCCGTTTGATTAGCGAGTCCCACGATGTTAATTTACTTGCCACCAACCAAATGCCGGTCCTATAAATCTAACCGTTAGCCAGAATACAATCATAAACACAATACCAGCCCAAGCTCCCCTAGTCGTCCATTTAACAAACTGTTCACCCTGACTTTTAGTTATCGGGAGCCATGGAAATATGTTGGCTTCTTTACCGTAGTCTTCGCCCAGTGCTGCTTTCCGGCGTTTTGCTTCACCCATAATCGTTTTTAATCACTCAGTGATAATCTTAACCTATGCATTGAACAATGGTGGAGATTAGCAGAGCTGGTGTAGAATTTCTTAACTTTAGGGGATGATCAGCCTTGGCAACCTCAATAAACCTATAAGTGGCCAACAGTATCATCAAGGCTGCCCTTATCCCCCCGAAGACCGGGGGGCAGGAAAAAGGCAAAGGGATTGGGAGAATTTCTTCACCCTGTTATGGGTGTGGTGCCACCTTTGACCTTTGACCTTTTACCTTCAAACCTGTACCTGTTCCAACATCAATTTAGAACCCTTGAGTTGTGCTGAAAGGGGAACAGGGTAATGACCTGTGAAACAAGCAGAGCAGAAACTCTTGGAGTCTTTTTCTGTAGCTAGCATCATTCCCTCCCAACTCAGATAAGCGAGGGAATCTACACCAATATAATTGGCTATTTCTGCCACTGACTTGGTGGCGGCAATCAGTTGCTCTTGGTTATCGGTGTCTATTCCAAAGAAGCAAGGATGAGTGACTGGGGGCGAGGACACTCGCATATGTACCTCAGCCACACCTGCATCACGCAAAGCTTTGATAAGTTTGCTGCTGGTGTTTCCTCGAACAATGGAGTCATCTACTAGTACCAATCGTTTACCAACTAAGACATCTTTGAGGGGATTAAGTTTCATGCGGATGCCAGTTTCTCGCATAGTCTGAGTGGGTTGGATAAAGGTACGACCTACATAGCGATTTTTAATCAGTCCCTCTCCATAAGGAATACCAGACTCTCGAGAAAAGCCGATAGCTGCTGGGATACCGGAATCGGGTACAGCAATCACCATGTCCGCATCTGGTGTTGACTCTCTTGCCAGCTGACGCCCTAGGCGTAACCGATAGCTAAACACAGTTTCATCATCCATGACGCTATCAGGGCGAGCAAAGTAAATCATCTCAAAGATGCAAACTTTGCGCTCTGGCTTTTGACTCCAGTCGAAGGAAGCAATGCCTTTGTCATTAATCCAGACTAATTCTCCCGGTTCCACATCCCGCAGATAGTCAGCACCGATAATATCTAAACCACAGGTTTCTGATCCCAGGACGTAGCCCCCAGAATTGCCACCTAAGGTGCCAATCACTAGAGGGCGAATGCCATTGGGGTCACGAACACCCATTAATCCATCCGGTGTGCCAATGACTAAACTAAACGCTCCTTGGCAAGATTGAAAGGCATTCATTGCTGCCTCCAACCACCCTTTGCCATGGTTAACCTCTGCAGCGATCGCTAGGGCGATTAGTTCTGAATCCGTGGTGGTCATCAAGTTAGAGTTATGCTTGAGTAAATCATCACGTAATTGGATCGTGTTAACCAAGTTACCGTTATGAGCCAAAGCCAACGGTCCTAAGGTAGTTTCCACCACGGCTGGTTGAGCATTAGCGATATGGCTAGAGCCAGTGGTAGAATAACGGTTATGACCAACGGCAATCTGACCAGGTAGCTCAGCCAAAATTTCTTCATTAAAGACCTGGGAGACTAGCCCCATATCTTTGTAGACATGCAGCTGCTTGTCATCAAAGGTAGCAATCCCTGATGATTCCTGACCTCGGTGCTGTAGGGCAAATAGACCAAAGTAAGTCAGCTTAGCGACATCTTGCTCTGGTGCATAGATACCAAAGACTCCGCAAGCTTCCTCTGGCTTGTCCAAGTGGTGGATATAGTCATGCTTGGACTGATCAGAATATTGGTCAGAGGAAAGGGATTGGTTGGGCATCATAACTATTATGGGTTGCTCCTAATTGCGGCATGAAGTCGGTGGAACGTAAATCCCAAGGGGATTGGTTCTGTATATTTAATTAAACTTAATGTTTCCTTAACGATATCACCTATACCATATTATTGTGGGTCAATCTCTCCAACTGCTGGATATCCCTATAGCGGTTACTGAATTTTGCCCCCCGAAACCAAAGCTAAAACAGAGCGCATGCCTGACTTGGCACTGACGCGCTATAGTTACGAAATCCAAATCCCATTCTGGTTCCCTCAACCCAATACAAGGGGGTAACACTTGGTGTTTTAAAGCCATTAAACACAAAGCAGTACCAATGGCTCCAGAGGCACCAAGAGTGTGACCGGTGGCTCCTTTGGTAGAACTGATTGCCACCCCTTGGGGAAATAGCTGCTGAATCAGCTCCGCTTCATTCTGGTCATTAAGTTTGGTTCCGGTACCGTGGGTATGGATATAATCAATATCTTTAGGAAATAGGTGGCTGCGGTCTAGACATTGTTTGACAGCTGCGATCGCACTCTGTTGATCTGGGTTAGGTGTACTGACATGATAAGCGTCCGAGGTCAAGCCAAACCCCAGTAATTTTCCATAGATAGGCGCTGCTCGACGATCAGCCAAATCCTCTGACTCCAATACCAATACAGAACCTCCCTCTGCCAACACCAAGCCTTGACGTTGCTTGTCAAAGGGGTAAGCACCAGTTTTTGCTAGAGCCCCCATTTTAGTAAATCCGGCTAGGGTTAGGGGAGTAATTGGTGCTTCTACAGCACCAGCAATGACTCGTTGGCATTGACCGGTTTGAATCAATTCAAATCCTTGAGCGATCGCCCAAATTCCTGTTGAACAAGCTGCCATTGGTGCTAGGACTGGCCCAAAGGAACCAATGTAATGGGCAGCAGCAATAGCTGGTTGATGGGGTAGAGTGTCTAACCAATGCTCTAGAGTTAAGATTTCATTTAAGCTATCGAAGCGGGGATACTCTGGTTTGGTGTCGAGTTTCCTATCCCTAGTCATCTGTTCCTGGGCTAGGGCTAGTTGCTCCCAAGCCGCCTGACAGCTACGACTTGAACCAATCACCACACCACAATCCTTGAGAGGGATGGTTAAGTTAGCATCTTCAAGGGCATCTGCTACAACCTGCTCGGTCAGCTGTTCAATAGAAGCTGGTCTGTGACCAATCATAGCCAACGGTAGAGGTGATAAATTGGCAAAGGGTTGATACCAGCTAATAGCTGACTCACCGTTTAGCAAATGCTGCCAACTGGGTTTGAGGCGACCTAAAGCAGATACTAATCCAATCCCAGTAACGCATACCTGCACGGATTCGCTTAAAGATAGTTATTCTTTATCTTAAGGTTTCTTCAGGTTTTTGATGCCTTGAGTGACCTTGACTGATTCAATGCGATCGCCTTGCTGAATTTTGTCTACCACATCCATACCATCAGTGACATAGCCAAAGACAGCATAGTCACCATCCAAGAAAGGCAGGTCTGCTAAGGCAAAGTAAAACTGTGAAGACGCTGAGTCTGGCATTTGGGAACGAGCCATGGCAACAGCACCACGAGTATGAGTCAACTCAGGACCACTACGAATTCCGGCTACCTTAAAGGTTTTGCTGTATATCGGTTCCTCTGCCCCCTTCGGCTTAATTTCTAATGGGATGTAGCGAGTTTCATTTGTTTGTGGATCTATAAACCCCCCTGTTCCCAGACGCTGCACTGGGAATTTGGGGTTTTTTCCTTGGGGATCACCACCTTGGACAACAAATGGTTGAGGTTCCCGTACCACTCGGTGAAATACTAGTCCGTCATAAACACCCTTGTCAACCAGATCCACAAAGTTCCCAGCTGTAATCGGGGCATTGGTGCCATCGACTTCAATAGTAATCGGTGAGCCTTTTACCCTCAGCTCAACAGTAGCTTTTTTGTCTAGTCTGGGTAAATTGCTGAATTGGGGATTGCTGGTGGTCTCAGCAGGAGTAGATTTGTTTTGGGGAGTTGATGATTCTGTTGAGTTCGGCGTTGGGCTGCTGCATCCTACTATTACCAGACCTAACACTACTAACATCACAGATAGCCAGCGCCGGATATTCATACTCATGCTTACTATAACTAGATCTTGTTTTATTGGCAATTTACAATCCTTCCAAGGGAACTCCTAAGAAACGAGCCAGCTCTGCTCCCTGATTCTCTAATTCCGAAAGGGAGATGGGTTGACCAACACGAGTCAGAGGAACTTCCCGGCGATCCTTAGTGCGCACGTAGAGGACTCGGCGCGGATTTAGACCCTCTTTGATGTCTACTCGAATCGACTGGACATCTTCTGTACGGCAACTGAACTCGACTTGACGGTTTTTACCGGGAAAGCCAGACCGCACTACTCTCACCATACCTGTTTCTTGGTTAAATTCATTGTAGCCTCCGCCGATATCCCAATAAATGGTTAGCCATAGGTAGAGAGATAGCAACAGCGCAGCAACACCATAGAACCCCATTGCTACCCCCTGAGGGATAAAAATTAGGTTGGTTGCATCTCCAATCGGGAGTAGATCCATGTTGAGATAACTCGAAAGCCCTGCCAGGAAAAAGCCTATACCTCCTATAGATACAGCTCCTGCCACTAAATAGTTGCTCAAACGGCGAGAGCCAAGAACCGATTGTCGAAGTACCAGGTTTTCCAGTTGGTTGGTCGATGCTGCCATGAGAAGATGTGGTTGCCTCTATGAAATCTGACTTGACAATAGTGCTGAGTCCGAGAGTATATCAGTTGATTTATGGATACTCCAGCGAGCTCATCTAGAACTTGTATCACATTTTTGACCAAGACAGGGAAATTATGTAACTTTTGACACCAAATCTAAAAAAAATCTGAGGAGTATGTGTAATTTTGTAAAATTTTTGGTATTTATTATTATTGTATGTAACGTTTGTAACCCCAGTCTCCTTATGGGAGAATCAAATCAAGGGTTAAACTGCGTGATAGTTTAAGAAACATTAAGTGACCACAGCCTAACCTGATAGCCTGTGGCATCCCGTTAAAAGACCATCCTGTAAGAGTAAAGTGACTCAAAATCACTGAAATCTAAGGGAAATCTACCTCTAAAAGGGTAGGAGTGTCGCTAAAAAGACGTAAAAACGTCCCAATTTTGAATCCTTGCCAATCGTTATATGTATGAGGATTTGAATCTATGACAGTAGCAGTAGGACGCGCCCCCAGCACCAGAGGATGGTTTGACATCCTCGATGACTGGCTCAAGCGCGATCGCTTTGTATTCGTCGGCTGGTCCGGCATTCTGTTGTTCCCCTGTGCCTACATGGCTTTAGGGGGCTGGCTGACTGGCACCACCTTTGTTACCTCTTGGTACACCCATGGCTTAGCCTCTTCTTACCTAGAAGGTTGTAACTTCCTGACCGTAGCAGTGTCCTCTCCTCCCAACAGTCTGGGACATTCCCTGCTGCTGTTGTGGGGACCAGAAGCCCAAGGAGACTTGACTCGCTGGTTCCAACTAGGAGGGTTGTGGAGCTTCGTGGCATTCCACGGAGCATTTGGTCTGATTGGGTTCATGCTGCGGCAATTTGAAATTGCGCGTCTAGTAGGCATCAGACCCTACAATGCGATCGCATTCAGTGCGCCGATTGCAGTATTTGTCAGCGTGTTCCTGATGTACCCATTGGGACAGTCGAGCTGGTTCTTTGCTCCTAGCTTCGGAGTAGCGGGTATCTTCCGTTTCATCCTGTTCCTGCAAGGCTTCCACAACTGGACACTGAATCCCTTCCACATGATGGGGGTAGCCGGGGTACTCGGTGGTGCGCTGCTGTGTGCTATTCATGGGGCAACGGTAGAAAATACCCTGTTCCAGGATGGTGACAAAGCCAACACCTTCCGGGCGTTCAACCCGACCCAAGCGGAAGAGACCTACTCAATGGTCACCGCCAACCGCTTCTGGTCTCAAATCTTCGGGATTGCCTTCTCCAACAAGCGCTGGCTGCATTTCTTTATGCTGTTTGTGCCAGTAACTGGCTTGTGGATGAGTGCAGTAGGAATTGTAGGTTTAGCATTGAACCTGCGAGCCTATGACTTCGTGTCCCAGGAAATCCGGGCAGCAGAAGACCCAGAATTTGAGACGTTCTATACCAAGAACATTTTGCTAAATGAGGGTCTGCGGGCTTGGATGGCTCCAGCAGACCAACCTCACCAAAACTTTGAGTTCCCTGAGGAGGTACTACCGCGTGGTAACGCTCTCTAATACTATGGTTGCGGGCAATCGCGACCAAGAATCTTCCGGTTTCGCCTGGTGGTCTGGTAATGCCCGTCTGATCAACCTCTCTGGTAAGTTGCTGGGAGCTCATGTTTCCCATGCTGGCCTGATCGTGTTCTGGGCTGGCGCAATGACCCTGTTTGAGGTTGCTCACTACATTCCCGAAAAGCCTGTGTTCGAGCAGGGATTGATTCTAATCCCTCACATGGCTACTTTGGGTTGGGGTGTTGGTCCTGGTGGCGAAATTGTTAACACTTTCCCCTACTTTGTTATTGGTGTCCTACACCTGATTTCTTCTGCCGTATTGGGCTTTGGCGGTATTTATCACGCCGTTCGTGGTCCTGAAGCCTTAGAACAGTATTCTAACTTCTTTGGTTACGACTGGAAGGACAAGAACAAGATGACTAGTATCATCGGCTTCCACCTGATCATCTTAGGATTGGGTGCCTTCTTGCTGGTGATCAAGGCTATGTTCGTCGGCGGTGTTTATGACTCTTGGGCACCGGGTGGTGGTGCTGTTCGTTTGATCACTAACCCAACCCTGAACCCTGGTGTGATCTTCGGCTACTTAGTCGATGCTCCCTTCGGTGGTGAAGGTTGGATTATTGGTGTCAACAACATGGAAGACATCATTGGCGGTCATATCTGGATTGGTCTGATCTGCATCTTTGGTGGTGTATTCCACATTCTGACTAAACCCTTCGGCTGGGCTCGTCGTGCCTTTGTCTGGTCTGGAGAAGCTTACCTCTCCTACAGCTTAGGTGCCTTGTCCATGATGGGCTTCATTTGCTCTTGCTACGTGTGGTTCAACAACACCGCTTATCCTAGCGAGTTCTATGGTCCTACCAATGCTGAAGCGTCTCAAGCTCAGTCTTTCGTATTCTTAGCCCGTGACCAACGCCTAGGTGCTAATATTGCGTCTTCCCAAGGGCCTACTGGTCTGGGTAAATACCTGATGCGCTCTCCTACTGGTGAAATCATCTTCGGTGGTGAAACCATGCGCTTCTGGGACTTCCAAGGTCCGTGGTTGGAGCCTCTACGGGGTCCAAATGGTCTGGATGTTAACAAGCTCAGAAATGACATTCAGCCTTGGCAGCTACGTCGTGCTGCTGAGTACATGACCCATGCTCCTAACGGTTCCATCAACTCTGTAGGTGGCATTATTACTGAGGCAAATTCCTTCAACTATGTCAACCCTCGTGCTTGGTTGGCTAGTTTCCACTTTGTAATGGCTTTCTTCTTCCTAGTTGGTCACCTCTGGCACGCTGGTCGTGCACGGGCTGCCGCTGCTGGATTCGAGAAAGGTATTGAGCGTGAAACTGAAGCTGTACTGAGTATGCCTGACCTTGACTAGGTGATTGGATTGAGTGAATAACTCAATGATAAATCAGACTAAGAAAGACTAATTAATGGCTAATTAATAGCTAACTAATAGCTAAGTGATTTTTACAGCTCCTGTACTCTACAGGAGCTTTTTTTTAGAACAGTCTTGTCCGGAACTTCTGTCTAAGTTGGTCATTGATGTATGCAGGTCATGGGTAAGCTGTGCAGCTCCTTTTTTAACTGACTTGGTACTATAATCTGCTACACTAATCGGAGATCCAACAGTAACTGTGACATCACAACCCCATTTAGGGATAGGCTGGCTATAATTAAGAGAAATCGGTACAATATTGAGACCAATACCAGGGTGAGATGATTCTACCTGCAAGGCAATACGAGCCATACCAGGTTTTAAGGGGTTTACTTGACCATTACGGAAGATATTGCCTTCAGGAAACATTACCAGTGCTTCGCCATTGCTCAGAAGTTCCACAGTGTGACGGATACTGCTAATTCCTCCACGTCCAGTATTTACGGGGAACCCTCCTAGGCGACGGATAAACCAACCCTGTAGGCCATAGATTTCATTGGCTGAGACCATATACCGCAAGTCACGTCCGGTTACGGGTTTACCAACGGCGTAAGGAACCATTAACGCATCCCAACGAGAGCGATGGGTGGGAGCTAAAATAATAGGACCAGTCTTAGGAACGTTCTCTTGTCCTGTTACGGTAAGTTGACCAAAATGAAACGGAATGACAACACGCCGTGCTAAGGGATAGATAATGTTAATTAACCAGTGGCAAATACCAGAATCTACAGACATGGCTTTGATGGGGTTACCGTGATCGTTACCATAATCAGAAGTGCTTTTTAACGTTGTTGTCATTGGTCAATCCTACTTACTGCAAGTAGAGCTAAACTATGAATGATCAAGGGTTTTTACTAAATCCTTAACCTTCACTTCTACTGTATGTGGTTTCAAGATTAATATCTGACACTAACGGGACACTTCTTGTGGTGTCATCCCCTCATCTGTTCGCTATCTATACTAAGGTTATTAATGGCGTTGCTGAAGTTAATGAGTTTTAGGGGTAAGGGAGCAGGGAGCAGGGAGTAGGGAGTAGGGAAAGAGAGGGAAGTGTTGGAAGTGTGGGGAGATCGGGAGATCGCGAGATCGCGAGTCAGATCAGCAACTCCATGAAGACTGCGGAGGTACACAGAATTTTTGCCCAGGTCTGACTTCCCTGTTTTTTCTTCCCTCTTCCCTACTCCCTACTCCCTGCTCCCTGCTCCCTACTCCCTAAAACCCCAAGGGTGTAAGTAACTCACCCAATGCAGAACTGCTATTGTCTTTTGCGTCGGTCGGCAAACCAAGATTGTAACTGTTCCCGACAAACGGATTCCATAATTCCCCCTATTACTGGCAACCGGTGATTAGAACAAGCACTATCAGGAAGATTAGCAACGGTGCGAATGCTGCCAGTTTTAGGATCGTCCACACCATAAACCAGAAGACCGAGTCGTGCTAAGATAATCGCTCCGGCACACATGGGACAAGGTTCTAAGGTAACGTAGAGAGTGCAGGTATTAAGATGCCAACTTTGCAGCTGTTGACCAGCAGCACGGAGTGCCAGGATTTCGGCATGAGCAGTGGGGTCTTTGTCCCGCTCTCGACGATTCTCTCCTGTTGCAATTAACTTACCTTCACTGTCTACAATCACGGCACCCACTGGTACCTCACCCGCTTCACCAGCCTTCTGGGCAATCTCTATGGCAACACTCATCCATTTGCGATGGATGAGATAGGTGGGATTGGTAATACTTAGATCTGGCACAAAAGGGAACAGGGAGTAGGGAGTAGGGAGTAGGGAGCAGGGAGCAGGGAGCAGGGAGCAGGGAGGAAAGTGTCGGAAATGTGGGAGGTGTGGGGAGATCGGGAAATAATAATTAAGGATTAAGGGTTAATTTGTTATTGCTATTTTAAATTTTAAATTGTTGATTTATATAAAATTTTTTGAATTTATAGTAATTATTTTACGGGATATTTTTTATGTAATTAATTTTATAAACAGGTATTCTTTCCCTACTCCCTGCTCCCTACTCCCTACTCCCTACTCCCTACTCCCTACTCCCTACTCCCTACTCCCTATTCCCTATTCCCTATTCCCCAAAACTAATTATTCCCTCCTCTACACTAGCGATTTCGTAGCCAGAGGTTGGTAAATATCTCAGATCAAAGGTGTCACCTCCGGATAGTTTCCATATTTTGTAATTGGAAAAGGTTAGGGGAATTCCTGGTTCACATTCTTCTGGTCGATGGTCACCTAGGACAAAATAAGCTGCCCCTTCTCCGATCACTTCAGCGTAACCGTTGTAGTTTACAACTACTGATGTTGCTTCGTCTACTCCGATGCCTAATACCTCTTCTGCGTCAGTATCTTGGAGCTGGCGAGCAATGAATACCATCAGGCGACCCATCCGCTCTCTTTCGCTAAAGTGGGTATCGACAATTACTGATTGTAGGTCTCGCCATTTAAATAGGTAATTGGTCAAGCTAATATAATTGTCATAGGGGTCATTGAGGGCTTCATCGGAGCGGATCGAACCTTGACAAGCATCATAGACAAAACTACCTTGAATCATTGCACCAGCACTGGTTCCACCAATCGCGCCACCTTTCTCAAGCACATAAGCGATCGCATAATGAAGCTCTGTGTCCTGGAAATTCTCAACGTAGTCGCACTGGTCACCACCAGTAAAGAATAATACTTCAGCGTTTTCTACCGTAGCCACCACATCCGGTCGATTAGCGTCATCATGGCTATCGAGCACTAGGGTTTCTACAGAATTAACCCCCTTCATGTCATAGATCGGTTCATTGTAGCCATCGTCACCAAAAGACCGGATTACTACTACATCAACTTTGCGATCGCATTTGCCGCAATCCCTAACTTGGTTAATCATCCACTGGATAGCTTCATCCACATCAGGACCACCACCACCCAAGTCAAAGGCAGGGCCAGCTAAAGACAGATCAACATTAGGCGATTCACTAATTTGATAGCGCTTGACCGTAGCAGCCGCAGGGAATGCTACTACTCCCAGCATGATCACGAATACTAAGGCACTAATAACTAAACGTTTCACTATCTTGATTCACCCTGAAAGCTTAACCACTGTAAGCATTCAGCCGTCAGCCGTCAGCGATCAGCCGTGAGCTTTTAGCTCACGCTACGCGAACAGCCGTCAGCTTATTTTCTTAAAAAGCACCTCAAGTAAAGTGCCCCTAGCCCATAAGCTGAATGCTTACTAACCATTCAACCTTAACCTTCCAACAACTAACCTTCAACCAACTAACCTTCAACCGGGTGCATCTAATTGTTACTGTTTGACCTGGCGGTGCGTTACGGGGCGGACTATTTCAACGCTGGCTACGGGGCGAAAAATAAGGGCAAGTCCGCCCCTAACACACCCTACGCCTTCAACTGATTGCTGATTGCTGATTGCTGACCGCTGATAGCTTACTAAATATTAGCTTGCTGGCTGAGTCAGCAAAGACTCCAATTGTCCCTTACCGTCTAAATCATACAACTCATCGCAACCGCCAATGTGTTGGTCATTGATAAAAATTTGGGGTACCGTTCGACCTCCGTTGGCTCGTTCCGCCATCTGGTTTCTGGCATTGTCGTCCCCATCGATTTTATATTCGGTGTAGTCAACCCCTTTCCACCATAGCAATAGCTTCGCTCGGATACAGAAGGGGCAGGCTTGCCAGGTGTAAATTTCCACGTTGGCTTTCATCTGTTCTGGCTTGCGTCCTAGGATGGGATTGAGAAAATCGAGCATTGTTGGTTAATCCTATGTTGTTGAATCCTATTTAAGGATATACCATGGTTAGGGGATAGTTTAAATTAAGAAAAAGGAAAGAAATAGGATAATTTTTTGTGTTCTTATAAATCAGTATTTGGTTTGATTATTTGTTTTAAAATACTAGCTAGCAATGGGTGTAATGATGGTTACACAAACAATAGATAAATAATTGCTAAAATAATTGTTTGTAACGCTTTTTCATTCCACTCTAAGGCCACCACCGACTGACATCCTTAATCCCTTCAACAATTGCAGCCAGAGCTTCTTTGCCTCCCAAAGAGATAATAGTTGGACTCAGATTAACTAGGTCTTCTAAGAACTGCTGGCGATCGCTACAAGCCAAGGTGTGAAGAAACTCTTGCCAAAGGGAAACGTCCTCTTGGAGGGAAAAGTTGGGATTTTCGATTAGTCCACTGAACGCATAGGCTCGGTGATACTGAGACTGAATTGCCTGTGCCGTTTCTAGGGCTTCTGGTAGGATTTCCGGGAACTGTTGTGCTACCATAATCAGGGCTTTGGCTCGCCAAAACTCATCGGTAAGTGCTCGTGCTGCATCTAGGGTTTCTGGTAGGATTTCCGGGAAATGTCGTGCTAGTTCACTCAGGGCATAGGATTGCAAAGACTGATCACTAATGGCTTGTGCTGCATCTAGGGCTTCTGGTATAATTTCCGGGAAATGTTGTGCTAGCCTAATCAGGGCTTTGGCTAGAGAAAACTCATCAGTAATAGCCCGCGCGGCTTCTAGGGTTTCTGGTAGGATTTCCGGGAACTGTTGTGTTAGCCTTATCAGGGCTGTGGCTCGACTGTCATCATCGGTAATGTCTCGTGCCTCTTCTAGGGCTTCTGGTAAGATTTCCGGTAATTTTGGCGCTAGTTCACTAAGTGCTATGGCTCGGTCTGTCTTATCGATAATGGCTCGTGCTGCGTCTAGGGCTTCTGGTAGAATTTCTGGCAACTGTGCTCCTATTTCATTCAAGGCATTGGCTCGATCTGTGTTATCGGTAATAGCCCGTGCCACTTCTAGGGCTTGTGAGAGTAGTCTTTCCCCCAACTGTGGTGCTAGTTTACTCAGTAATATAGCTCGGTTTCCGTTATCGGTAATGGCCTGTGCCGCTTCGAGGGCTTGTGGGAGCAACCTTTCCGGCAACTGTGGTGCTAGTTTACTCAGGGCATAAGCTCGGCTCGACTGACTGGTAATGGCTCGTGTCGCTTTTAGAGCTTCTGGTAAGATTTCCGGAAAATGTGGTGCTAGTTCACTCAGGGCATAAGCTCGGCTCGACTCATCGGTGGCTCGTGCTACTTCTAGGGCTTCTGGTAGGATTTCTGGCAAATGCCGTGCTAATCTACTCAAGGTTATGGCTCGGCTCGACTGATCGGTAAGTCCCCGTGCCGCTTCTAGAGCTTCTGGTAGGATTTCCGGGAAATATCGTGCTAGTTGACTCAGGCGATAGGCTCGGTCTCTGTTATTGGTAATGGCTCGTGAGGCTTCGAGGGCTTGTGATAATATTTCCGGCCAATGTCGTGCTAGTTCAATCAGGACTATAGCTCGGGATATGTTATTGGTAATGGCTCGTGAGGCTTCGAGGGCTTCTGATAATATTTCCGGCAACTGTGGTGCTAGTTTAATCAGGACTATAGCTCGGGCTATGTTATTGGTAATGGCTCGTGCGGCTTCGAGAGCTTCTGATAAGATTTCCGGCAACTGTGGTGCTAGTTCACTTAAAGCTCTGGCTCGGTCTGTATCATTGGTAATGGCTCGTGCTGCTTCTAGGGCTTCTAAGAGTAGACTTTCCGGCAAATATGGTGCTAGTCCACTTAAAGCTCTGGATCGGTCTGATTCATTGGTAATGGCCCGTGCGATTTTGAGGGCTTCTGAGAGTAATGTTTCCGGTAACTTTGGGGCTAGCTTTTCTAGTACTGATGCTCGATCATAAGGATTTTGTATGTGTTGAAGGTAAGCCAAAGCTTGAACTGGAGTCCAGATCTTTTTCTCTACCAAGGCTGCCATCAACTCTCCTGGAATATGCCCTAGCAAACTATTGATAGAAGACACCATCAAGGCATAACGGCACTGCAAACTAATAGAACGAGTTGGTGAAGAGGAAAAAGCCTCTTCTGCTAACTGCCAAGCCTTGGCCACATCCTTGACAAAGCTCCCCAGTTTATCCAAACGTTCACAGGTTTCATACCAACCATTGCCTCCAGCTTCTGTTTCCTCTTGGAGCAATTGGTGTACTTCCTCTACCCAACCCGCTTTTTCTAAATGCCAGGTCAGATAACTGTGACTATAGCCATCGTCCGGTAGGGTGTGCCATAAACCGTTTTCGGTTTTTTTGCGATAGCGCTCTAGGAGTTGACCATGGGCTTGAGGCCAGGTTAATCCCAAACCCGGTAAGTTGCCCTCTGCCCCTGTAGCTGCTTCAGCAGTTAGCAACCGACGCGCCATATCATGAACCAAGTCATGGAGCTGATAGCTGGGAGTGCCATTAGTGGATTTACCAGAGAGCAGTAGAGCCTTTGACTTAAAATACTGTAAGGTTCTTCTTGCTTCTCGTGGACTTACATCCCACAAGGTTGTGCCTAAAGCCGGAGTAATTGAGACATCTTCTGGCAACACACCCAACCAGGCAAATTGCTGAAATTTTTCCAATGGTAGTCGCCGTAAACTGAGATTAAAGGATGCGACTAGGCTGTAGTGCTTGCGTCGCTTTTCATCAACCTCTTGGGCACCTGGTAAATCTAAGGTTTCCAACCGGGCAATTTCCGTTTGTAGGTCAGTGAGTAACTCCTGCCAGGAAATACCATCTGCTATTTGTGCTGCCGCTAACTCCAGAGCTAGGGGTAAGTAGCCCACTGTTGTCGCTAGGGCTTCGGCTTGTTTGCAGTCTGACCCCTTGAGTTTAGAACCCCGATACTCTTCCAGTAAGGCTAAGGCTTGTGAGGGACTCATCACATCTAAATCATAGCGAGTTACTCCCACAATTTGAGCTTCACGAGTCGTCACTAACACCCGGCACTTAGCACCACCAATCCGAAACGGTTGCACATGGTCTGGGTTCCAAGCGTCATCGACTACTAGCAGGGTAGCCTTGTCAAACAGCAAGGTTTGTAAATGTCTAGAAGCCGCATTAGTGTTAGTGGGTTTGTAGTCATGGTCTCCCAGTGCTTGTATCCAACTGCTCAGGAAAGACAGCAAGTCTGGCTGCTGACCCAAGGTTGCCCACAGAATACCATCGGCAAAATGAGTCTGTACCTCTGGATCATGGGCAATAGCTGCAGCCAAGGTAGATTTACCAATACCGCCTAACCCATAAATGGCGCTAACTACCAAAGTTCCCGTCTTAGCTGTCTGCTCTGATAGTAAGGATTGCTTCAGGTCTTGGCTTACCTCTGGGCGCTGGATAAAGTGAGCTGGTAGGGGTGGGGCTTGGAAAGGAACCCCTGGCTTAGGACGAAGGGATTGGCAGGTTTTGGCAGGAGTAGCAGTTGCTTGTTCTTGCTGTTTGGATTTCTCTGGTCGTTTATTGTCCCACTGTTGATTAAATCTTTCTAGGTTTGTGGCTAGGTCTTGGCAGTAGAGTGTCAGGGTGAAATGCCTTTGGTCTTTTCCTTTTTTCTTGACACGGTTGTCTTCTAAAATTCCTAAGAAGTCTTCCATCCGCTGCAACGCTTCCACCACTTGAGCCTTGCTGAGACTACCTGGATAGTTATCCTCCTTGGTGAGTTCGATTAAATATCTGGTCTGAGTTTCAATTACTAGTTTGGGATGAGTTGAGGTTTTCTCTATCCAACGGAATTTAATATCTGGATTCCCCTGATTAGCGATGTCTTGGGCAAAAGAGACTAATGCTTCAAATAGACGCAATGCTCTGTTTTTAACAGTAGGACCGTAAGTAGGTCTTGGCATGCTATTCAGGGATGGGGAAGAAAAAAAAGTTGAGGGTTAGGGTAGGTGTTCCCAAAATTGCAGAAGCTACCCTCAACTAGTTTAGCCTTGATATACGGTGGTTGTAGCTTCCCTCAACTAGCTGTTGCTTGTAGATACTACCCCCAGGTCACCATGGATTCAGTTAGGAAATCGAAGCATTACCATGAATGACCTCAAAGAGCAAGTTGTTGATAATCAAGGAGTTGACACGATAGCATTAGTCGAACAACCACAGCCCCTAATCGAAAATCCTGCACTCTGGCTCAAGGATGGGGACAGTCCAGCGGAAATGATTTTAGCGATCGCCGTGTTAGTGGGAGCCCTGACTAGATTGATCCAGGTGGTAAGTCCTTGGTTTAATAAGCAGGATGGGTGATCCCCCCTAACCCCCCTTAATAAGGGGGGAACTGGTGTGGGTGATCCCCCCTAACCCCCCTTAATAAGGGGGGAACCGGAATGATTTGAATAGTTGTGTGGAATGAGCATCAGGCGTAGAACTGGCATCTTGCCAGTTTCAGTTGTATCGAATTGGCATCTTGGTGGAACTGGCATCTTGCCAGTTTCAGTTGTATCGAATGGGCATCAGGCGTAGAACTGGCATCTTGCCAGTTTCAATAGATTTTCGAGCGGGCAGGATGCCCACTCTACTCCTATTCAGCGCGAAGATTCAGCAACGCCCCCGATTCCCGATTCCCTAGGGTGATGCGATCGCAACGGTTTCCATACAGCCCCCTGCCCAGCCTCAACAAAGCTAAACCCTAGATTTAACAATGATTTCAATCCCGATTCCCGATTCCCGATTCCCGATTCCCGATTCCCGATTCCCGATTCCCGATTCCCTGTTCCCTTCTACGAGATACCACGCTCTGATAGACTTAAAGACTGTAAACAAATAATTAAGAAAATAAGCTCATCAAGCTTTTGGGAGAACGGGCGCTTTGGAAAATACACTAGGCTTAGAAATTATAGAAGTCGTAGAGCAAGCTGCGATCGCATCCGCCAAATGGATGGGTAAAGGGGAGAAAAACACTGCTGACCAAGTGGCTGTTGAAGCCATGCGGGAGCGGATGAACAAGATCTATATGCGGGGTCGGATTGTAATTGGGGAAGGGGAGCGGGATGATGCTCCCATGCTCTACATTGGTGAAGAAGTTGGGATTTGCACCCAAGATAATGCTGCCCAATACTGTAACCCAGATGAGCTGCTCGAAATTGATATTGCCGTTGACCCCTGTGAAGGAACCAACCTAGTTGCCTATGGGCAAAACGGTTCAATGGCAGTGCTAGCTATTTCCGAGAAGGGTGGTCTATTTGCTGCTCCTGACTTTTACATGAAGAAGCTGGCAGCACCACCCCAAGCCAAGAATCATGTAGATATCAACAAGTCCGCAACCGACAATCTGCAAATCCTCTCCGATTGTCTAGAGCGCTCCATTGACGAACTGGTGGTAGTTGTGATGGACCGTTCCCGTCACAAGGACTTGATCAACGAAATCCGGGGAGCTGGTGCTCGGGTCCGACTGATTAGTGACGGTGACGTTTCCGCCGCCATCTCCTGTGCCTTTGCTGGTACCAATATCCATGCCTTAATGGGAATCGGTGCTGCACCGGAAGGAGTAATCTCAGCAGCAGCAATGCGTGCCTTAGGGGGACACTTCCAAGGTCAGCTGATTTACGATCCCGCCATCGTGAAAACTGGTCTGATTGGGGAGAGCAAAGAAAGCAACCTAGAACGGCTCACAAGCATGGGCATTAACGATCCCGATAAGGTTTACAATGCTGAGGAACTAGCCAAGGGTGACACCGTACTGTTTGCTGCTTGTGGTATTACCCCAGGAACCCTGATGGAAGGGGTTCGGTTCTTCCCAGGTGGAGCACGGACTCAAAGCCTAGTTATTTCCAGTCAGTCCAAGACCGCTCGGTTTGTGGATACTGTTCATATGTTTGAACAGCCCAAGTATCTCCAATTGAAGTAACTCTTAAGAAGAGGGTTGTCACCCTGTAGGTAAGCTATCAGCGTGTCGCGTATCAGCTATCAGCTATCAGCCGTCAGCCGTCAGCTGAATCCTTACCCTTGTAGCGACTAAGCGCAACAGTAGTTCAAGCTTGAAGGAAGGTTGAAAACCTAGTTTAACCCTTCCTTCAAGTTCGTTTTAGGAAGGATTTGTATGAAACATTATGTAGGAAACATTTGTAGAAAATATTTGTACCAACAAACCGATAAAGAATTACTAAGATAACGGTTTTAATCATAATAAAGTACACAAGATTTTTTCCCTGTTCCCTACTCCCTACTCCCTACTCCCTACTCCCTACTCCCTACTCCCTAAAACCAAATACAAAAGTTCCTCACCTTTTTAATAATTGCTATAACTAATACTGCCATAAAACCTTGTTATCAAAAACATGAATATTGCCGTAGTAGGTCTGAGCCACAAGACAGCACCGGTTGAAGTCAGAGAAAAACTGAGCATTCCAGAAGCCCAGTTAGAGACTGTGATGCCCCACTTATGTAGCTATCCTCATATAGAAGAGGTAGCGATACTGAGTACTTGTAATCGGTTGGAAGTTTATATAGTCACCACAGAAACTGATGCCGGAATTAGAGAATTGTGCCAGTTTCTGACAGAAAAAGCTGGCATTCCTCTAGCCAAGTTGCGTCCCCACCTATTTATTCTGTTGTATCAGGATGCAGTCATGCACTTAATGCGGGTTGCTGGAGGTCTAGATAGCCTAGTCTTAGGAGAAGGGCAAATTCTAGCTCAGGTCAAAACCACCCACAAACTTGGTCAGCAACACAAGGGAATTGGACGTCTACTTAATAAACTGTTTAAACAAGCAATTACTGCTGGTAAGCGAGTTCGCACGGAAACCAGTATTGGAACAGGGGCGGTCTCCATTAGCTCAGCAGCGGTAGAGTTAGCTCAGCAGAAGGTAGAGACCCTTTATGGCACCTCTTTGACGCCCTATAAAATAGCAATTATCGGTGCTGGTAAGATGTCTCGCTTGCTGGTGAAACATCTGCTGGCCAAAGGTGCTGTAGATATCTCAATTCTGAATCGTTCCACCAAACGGGCTGAAGAGTTAGCGAAAGCATTTCCCAAAGCGGATCTACAACTGCATTCCTTGTCAGATATGATGACACTGGTTGCCCAGTCAGATATCGTATTTACTAGCACTGGTGCCACCGAACCACTGCTGACTCGGTCGAATTTAGAAGGAGTGTTGCAGACAAGCCATTCCTTAATGATAATTGATATTTCTGTGCCTCGTAATGTGGCAGCGGATGTTGATGAGCTAGAGACTGTCCACTCATTCAACGTGGATGACTTAAAAGCAGTAGTAGCACAGAATCAGGAAAGCCGTCGTAAGATGGCCATGGAAGCACAAGAACTCTTGGAAGAAGAAGTGGAAGCCTTTGACATCTGGTGGCGTTCCCTAGAAACAGTTTCTACCATTAGCAGCTTGCGCAGCAAGGTCGAAACAATCCGTGAGCAAGAGCTAGAGAAAGCTCTATCCCGTCTCGGGTCAGAATTTGCCGAAAAACATCAAGAAGTGATCGAAGCCCTAACCAGAGGGATTGTTAACAAAATCCTTCATGACCCGATGGTGCAATTACGAGCACAGCAAGATATTGAAACCCGACGCCTGGCCATGCAATCTTTACAAATGCTATTCAATTTGGATACTGGCGAGCAAGCAATTTAGCAGTGAGTCATCAGTGACAAAGGTTGTAGGGTGGGCAAAAACAGTTTCTTTCAAATGAGTATTCTAGATCAGAGAACTTTGCCCACCCTACTTGAATTGGTATTTTTTTGACACCCAAGCTTGTAGGGTGGGCAAAAACAGTTTGTTTCAAATGAGTATTCTAGATCAGAGAACTTTGCCCACCCTACTTGAATTGGTATTTTTTTGACACTTGAGTTTTTGATGTTAAGCTATCAGCTATCAGCTTAAGCGCTACGCGCACGCTACGCGAACAGCGATCAGCTACGCGAATGGCTAGAACCCTGTGGTGACGCTACACCGAACAGTTTATGCCCATAGCGCACGCTACTTGAAAAATAAGCTGACGGCTGACTGCTGACAGCTGAATACTTAGTTTTTGATAGACCACGCTATCCTGGTAATGACCCAAAACTAAAGACCAATGACCAAACTATTGCGCTGGGTTACTGGGCTACTGGGTATATGGATAGCTTGGAATTGGCTATCTCACCTGGTAGCAGACATTTTATGGTTCACGGAAGTGGATTATCTATCCGCTTTCTTGCTGCATTTGCAGACCCAGCTGAGTTTGTGGGTAGTTGTATTTATCCTATCATTGGGGTTTTTGCTGACCAATTTACGGTTAGCCAACCATTTCAAGCATCCGGAAAACTTAGCTAATCTCGAGATTACCTGGATAAAAGGGTTTAAGACTCTTGACTCTTCATCCTTAACCCTTGACCAAACACGCTTCAACTCACCCTCCCCAATAGTGAGATCGGGAGTCAGACCAAGAGGAAAATTTTATAGAAAACGCCCAGCCTTCAGATTGCGATCGCTTTTGCCATTTGCCCTAGCACTCAGTTTATTAGTTGGGGTGGTGCTGTTGTACTACGGAAAAATGGCCTTTTCGGTTTGGTATTTCCATCGCGAAACCTTGTCAGCCACCTTTATGAGTGAAGCCACACCCCCCCTACCGTCACCGTTGGGTTGGGTATCTCTCGGAAAGCTATTTTTATCGGAATCCAGAAGCTATCTGGTTTGGCAGCTGGGGATGATCTCCGCAGTGATGGTAGGGCTCATGGTGAATACTCAGTTGTGGTTAAGAGCGATCGCAATAGCACTAAGTTTTGCCTGGGCGATGGTGATCTCAGAACAATGGGGCAGAATGTTAGAGTATCTCTATCCCACTGCCTTTAACACTACCGAGCCACTATTTGGACAGGATATCGGCTTCTACGTATTTGGCGTACCGGTATGGCAACTATTGGATTTTTGGCTAGGGGGATTATTTCTCTTTGGTCTAGTTGCGGTATGGCTAATTTACTTAACCTCAGGAAATAGCCTCTCAGATGGGAAATTTCCCGGATTTTCCCAAAACCAACTACGGCACCTATATGGCCTTGGGTCTGCTGTGTCGGCAATCACAGCCTTCCACTATTGGCTTTCCCGGTACAATTTACTGTATTCAACCCGTGGTGTCGCTTACGGTGCCGGTTACACCAATGTCTCAGTCAAGTTGCCCTTTAATACAGGATTGAGCATTCTGGCCTTTGCGATCGCACTGTTGTTACTCTTGAGGTCAATTGTCTGGATACGCCGTCTGCCCACCAAAATACCAGTGGCATTGTGGATACTTGGGTTATACCTATGGATATGGGGGATTGCTGGGGTAATCTTACCCGCAGCAGTGCAACGGTTTAAAGTCGAACCCAACGAGTTAGCCTTAGAACGACCCTATATTGCTCGGACTATTGCCCTGACCAGAGCAGCTTTTGACCTCGATAGTATTGAAGCTGAAACCTTTAACCCCCAAGGTAAGCTCACCAGCACCGATCTAGAAAAAAATCACCTAACCATCGACAACATTCCCCTGTGGGATACCGGCCCCTTATTACAAAGTAATCGTCAGCTCCAACAACTGAGACTTTACTACCAATTTCCCGACGCCAATTTTGATCGCTACACCATTAAAGTTAATCCAAACCAGTTGAAGGCTGGGTTGAAGGCTGGGTTGAATGTTGGCAGGTTGAAGGTTGACAGGTTGAATGTTGAAAAGTTGAAGGTTGGCAAGTTGAAGGTTGACAGGTTGAATGTTGAAAAGTTGAAGGTTGGCAAGTTGAAGGTTCAAAGTTCAAACAATACCATTAAACCAAATAACCTTCAACCAAATAACCTTCAACCAAATAACCTTCAACCAAATAACCTTCAACCAAATAACCTTCAACCAAATAACCTTCAACCTTCAACCTCTAGAAAACCTTCAAAAACTCAAAAACAACAAGTACTCATTGCTGCAAGGGAATTAGACTATGATGCTGTGCCCGAACAAGCACAAACTTGGGTTAACAAACACTTAGTCTATACCCATGGCTATGGGTTTACCCTCTCTGCTGTGAATCAGGTAGGAGAGGGAGGACTGCCATACTACTTTATTAAAGACATCGGTTCTGGTGGAGGTGAAGGGTTCAAAGGAAGCTTATATACATCCACTCAAGAGATTCGCGATAGTATCCCCATTGGTCAACCCCGGATTTACTATGGGGAACTGACCAATAACTATATCATGACCTCCACCAAAACTCAGGAATTAGACTATCCCAGTGGAGACGACAACGTTTACAACACCTACGATGGGACTGGTGGTATTGCCCTAAACTCCTTTTGGCGGCGGTTAGTGTTTGCCCAGTATCTCAAAGACTGGCAGATGATACTGACTGGGAATTTCACACCCGACACACGGTTACTGTTTCGCCGTAATATTCGGCAACGGATTCAAGAGATCGCTCCCTTCTTACGCTATGACGCTGACCCCTACCTGGTAATTGCTGATACTTCTCAAGCTGAGTCAGGGGTCACTAAGAATTATCTCTACTGGATTGTGGATGGCTACACCACAAGCGATCGCTACCCCTATGCCGACCCAGGTGACAACCAGTTTAACTACATCCGTAACTCGGTAAAAGTCGTTATTGATGCCTACAATGGCGATGTTAGTTTCTACATAGCTGACCCAAAAGACCCGATTATTCAAACGTGGAGTAAGATTTTCCCAAATTTCTTCAAGTCACTGGATCAGATGCCCACCAACCTGCGGACTCATCTGCGCTACCCCATTGATCTATTTAATATCCAATCCGAGCGCTTGCTAGCATACCACATGACTGACCCCCAGGTCTTTTACAACCAAGAGGATTTGTGGCGGATTCCCCAGGAAATTTATGCTGGTAAATCTCAACCAGTGGAACCCTACTACATTATCATGAAACTCCCCAAGGAGAAATCAGAAGAATTTATCTTGCTCCACCCCTATACACCTACAGGTCGTAATAATTTAATTGGTTGGCTAGCTGCTCGCTCTGATGGGGATCAATATGGCAAGTTACTCCTGTATCAGTTTCCCAAGCAACAACTCATCTATGGACCAGAGCAAATTGAAGCTCTGATGAATCAAGATCCAGTCATCTCTCAACAAATTTCCTTATGGAATCAAAAAGGTTCAAGAGCAGTTCAGGGGAATCTTTTGGTTATTCCCATCGAGCAATCGCTACTGTATGTTGAGCCATTGTATTTAGAAGCTGAGCAACATAGTCTGCCAACATTAGTGCGAGTTATTGTGGTTTATCAAAACCAGATTATTATGGCTCAAAATCTAGAAGAGGCACTTGATGCCATCTTTAAGCCAGAGCAAAGTAAGACATCAGCAATTGTACGTCCAGTCGAGGAAACTGCACTCCCTTAGAGGATTATAAGTCCCTACTCCCTAAGCTGGTCTTCATTTAAATTCCATGGTTCTGACAGGATGATGGGTATTCAACCGAACTTGATATGATGGGTGACAGCTCCTACACCGAACCTGAAAGGTCGGTGTAGGCAACAAGCGCCAATCCGGGCATCCCTTAGGAGGCGCTGGGCTTTAAGAACGGACTGCCCTGCCGCTCTATTTTTTATGTTTATGGCCGCATTGTGATCACGGTCAAGACTGCATCCGCAATGATGACAATCATGCCAGCGAACATGCAGTTTTTTAGGGACTTTCTTTCCGCAATTGGAGCAATACTGCGAGGTATTGTTGGGACTTACCGCAACTGTCAACAAGCCAGCATTCTCGGCTTTGCTTGCTAGAATTGTCAAGAAGCTAGACCACCCAGCATCCAACACAGATTTAGCCAGTCTGGACTTAGCCAACCCCTTAACATTTAATCTCTCATGAGCAACAACATCATATTTTGATAACAGATAATTTGCGGTCTTAAAGTGAAAATCTTTCCGCTTGTCTGCTATTTTTTTGTGTTGTTTGCCAAGCTGCTTGATAGCCTTAAGTCTGTTTTTTCCTCCTTTTTTTCTTCGAGATACCCGTTTTTGGATTACCTTTAGACGTTTTTGAGCCTTCCGATAGTACTGAGGGATTTCGACAGCTTCACCTTCAGAGGTTGTCAAGAATTTCTTAAGACCAACATCGATCCCAATTATTGAGTCTGGATTTATATCTGGCTTAGCTTCGGGGACAGTTTTGTCTTCTAGAGATAAAACCAAATAATAGCCATCACACTTTTTAGTGATAGAAGCTGTTTTTATCTTAAATCCAGAGGGAATGGGGCGATGAAGCACAACCTTTACCTTACCTATTTTAGGAAGATTGATTAAATCTCCTTCTAGACACCCCTCCTTCATTTGAGGGTAAGTAAAGGTACGGTAACGGTGTAGCTTTTTGAATCTAGGTCGCCCACTTCGTTTTCCATTACTGTCTCCTTTGATAAACCTATCAAAGGCCAGTTTTACTCTCTTGACAACATCCTGGAGTACCTGAGAGTGGATCTGTTTGTACCAAGGATGAGTCTTTTTGAGATTTGGTAAAGTTTTCTTTTGGCTATAATAGTTAGGATTATCCCTTAATTCTGGAAAGTGACAGACAAGCGGGCAAGCATTTATGGGACAGCGATTCGCTTCATACCATTTGAACCGATCAGCCAACAAGTAGTTATATTGAGCACAAAGCATTGACAGCCAATTGTCTATCATGGCTTTCTGTGCTTTCGTTGGGCGCAATCGATACTGGTAAGCGGTTATCACTTTGTCCTTTCAATCAGTGTATGCTATTATGATAACACTGACTCCAGAGAGTGTCAACTAGTTCCATGAAAAAAAGATTTGCAACAAAAGGTAGATCGGTAAGCGATCTCAAGGCCCACCTTGTCCTGACAACAAAATACCGCCGAAAAGTCTTTACCAGCGACATGTTAAGTGAATTGCATAATATCTTTGCTGACTTGTTAGAAAAGTGGGATGGAGACTTAGTAGAGTTCAATGGAGAATCCGATCACATACATCTCCTGTTTCAGTACCATCCAGATGTTCAGTTGAGCAGTTTGGTCAATAATTTAAAGTCAGTTAGCTCTCGGAAGCTACGACAACAGTTTCATGATATCTTGAGCCAGTTTTATAGCAAGAATGTTGTATGGAACAGCTCTTACTTTGTGGCTAGTTGTGGAGGTGTCACCATAAACCAGCTTAAGAAATACATTGAAAATCAAGATAATCCAAAAGAGTAGTCATTGCGCGCGATTCATCCCACACTCATGGCGTAGCATTGAGATGTTGGGCTTCTCGCGCCTTTAGCTAAAATCTCTGGTAGAGACTCTAACCTTTGAGGGGAACATATCCATGCCGGAGAATTTGAGAAGCCAAGTGGTTACCCAAGGTGTTCAGCGAGCGCCTAACCGAGCCATGCTGAGGGCTGTTGGTTTCACTGATGACGATTTTACTAAGCCCATTGTTGGTCTTGCTAATGGCTACAGCACTATTACTCCGTGCAATTTGGGGTTAAATGATTTGGCCAAACGAGCAGAGGCGGGATTGACAACTGCTGGTGCTATGGCTCAAATGTTTGGTACAATTACGATTAGTGACGGGATTTCCATGGGAACGGAAGGGATGAAATATTCCCTGGTATCCCGGGAAGTAATTGCTGATTCCATTGAGACCGCTTGTAATGGCCAAAGTATGGATGGAGTTTTGGCCATTGGCGGCTGCGATAAGAATATGCCAGGGGCGATGATTGCCATTGCCAGGATGAATATCCCAGCAATTTTCGTCTATGGTGGCACGATTAAACCTGGACATCTTGATGGTGAAGATTTAACGGTAGTTAGTGCCTTTGAAGCGGTTGGGAAACACAGTGCTGGCAAGATTGATGATGCTAAACTCAAGGCGGTGGAACTCAACGCTTGCCCTGGTGCTGGTTCCTGTGGCGGCATGTTTACCGCTAATACTATGTCCTCTGCTTTTGAGGCAATGGGGATGAGTTTGCCCTATTCCTCTACCATGGCAGCGGAAGATGTTGAGAAAGCCGATAGTGCTGAGAAATCTGCTTTTGTGTTAGTCGAAGCAATTCGCCAGCAAATACTACCTCGGCATATTTTAACACGAAAGGCTTTTGAGAATGCGATCGCAGTAATTATGGCAGTAGGTGGTTCCACCAACTCAGTCTTGCATCTATTAGCGATCGCCCATGCTGCTGGAGTAGCCTTATCCATTGATGACTTTGAAACCATCCGGGCTAAAGTACCAGTGCTGTGTGACCTCAAACCCAGTGGTCGCTATGTCACTGTAAATTTGCACCGCGCCGGGGGGATTCCCCAAGTTATGAAAATGCTGTTGGTCAATGATTTGCTCCATGGGGATGCCTTGACCATTTCCGGCCAAACTATAGCGGAAGTGTTAGAAGATGTACCTGATCAACCCCCTGCTGACCAAGATGTAATTCGTCCTTGGGATAATCCTGTGTATGCTCAAGGACACTTAGCGATTCTGAAAGGCAATCTAGCCACAGAAGGCTCAGTAGCAAAGATTACTGGGGTAAAAAATCCTCAAATCACCGGTCCAGCGCGAGTATTTGAATCCGAGGAAGCCTGCTTAGATGCGATTCTGGCCGGTAAAATCAACTCTGGTGATGTGATTGTGGTGCGCTATGAGGGACCAAAGGGTGGTCCAGGCATGCGGGAAATGCTGGCTCCCACCTCAGCCATTATTGGTGCTGGGTTAGGTGATTCAGTGGGATTAATTACCGATGGACGATTTTCTGGAGGTACTTATGGCATGGTAGTCGGTCATGTCGCACCAGAAGCAGCGGTTGGAGGTGCGATCGCATTAGTCCAGGAAGGGGATATGATTACCATTGATGCCCATCAGCGTTCCTTACAACTAAATGTGTCCGATCAAGAATTAGAGCAACGCCGTGCTAGTTGGCAACCACCCAAGCCCCGTTATACCACAGGGGTATTGGCAAAGTATGCCACCTTAGTCTCTTCCAGTAGTGTCGGAGCAGTAACGGATTTAGATTTGGATTAACACTTATACACAGTTGCTATCTCCCTATCTATCTTTAACGAGAATCAAACCTAAGCATTCAGCTATCAGTTATCAGCTAATGGGCTACGGGCACGCTACTGTTCGCGCAGCGTGCCCGTAGCGAAATCGGTGCTTTTAGGTGCGACCCGTGGCGAATTTAATTCGCCAAGGTCAAGCGCACCTTTGAATAAAATAAGCTGACCACTGACCACTGACCGCTGACCGCTGACCGCTGACCGCTGACGACTGAATGCTTACAATGAAACAGCCCTGCCTTAGGCGCGGGGGGTTACGGGGGATTCCTGCTCCCTAAAAGCCAGTAATTTGTACCTCACCCCATTGAAAACTGCTATATATGATGCATAACGCCCTGAAAAGGTTGTCTCAACATCAATTTGTACTTGGTTGGCTGCTAGGGGGGCTAGTATTTCGGTGTATCATAGCTTTCTGGTTTTACCCTGGTATTGATGAAGCCTATTACTATGTCTATAGCCTGCATCTAGACTGGAGTTATTTTGATCACCCAGTTTTAGTTGCCCTGACTACTGGCTTTGGTACTTGGATAACGGGAGAGGTTTCCCAGTTTACCATTCGTCTGGGTCCCCTGATTTTGTATACAGGTAGCTTATTGCTACTGTATCTGACTAGCACTCATCTATTTAACACCAAAGCAGCTCGATTGACGTTAGCGATCGCTACCATTATTCCGATTTTTAAAATTGGCTTTGGTGTACTTACCCTACCCGATAGTCCCCTGATATTTTTCTGGTCAGCTAGTTTGTTATGTGCTGCTTACGAATTTTTTCCCGTAATAGGGAAACATTCAAGGGAAAAATTATCTAGTAAACCCAATAGTTTATATTACAATACTCCACACCCTAAACCCCACACCCTAACCCCTATTTATGGTTCATACCGACCTAGCTATCGGTTAGCACTCCTAGGTATTTTAGTAGGTTTAGCTTGTTTAGGTAAATATCATGGCTTTGTTTTGGGCTTAGGATTAGTTGGTTTTTGCTTAACGAGTCCACGTCATCGTTGTGCATTATTGTCACCTTGGGCATGGCTAGGTTTAATCTTATTTATCATAACTATTTTTCCAATTTGGTACTGGAATATACAGCATGATTGGATATCGTTTACTTTCCATTTATCCACCCGTTTTAAACCAGAGCCAGAGGTACCTCAGCAGGGCTACAATTGGCTAAATGTATTAGTGATAGTTTTATCTGGGATAGCTTATCTTTTCCCTACGATGGCATTGCCGATGTGGTGGGTGAGTTTGCGATCGCTACTTGCTCAATTTACCGGGTATAGCAAGACATCAAAATTGGAGTCAAGATTGATCCTATGGGTATCCCTACCCCTAGTTGTAGGCTTTACCCTCTTAGCAGGATATCACCAAATTTTGCCCACTTGGCCGATGCCAGGATTTTGGGGGATAAGCTTACTACTAGGGCAACAGGCGCAACAATGGCAAATGCCTTCGCCCTTAGGCGGGCACAAAGTGCCATCCCGTCGTTGGGTTAACCGATGGCTAAAGGGTTCAGCCATAGCAATAGCTAGCTTATTATTGTTTGTGCTACTGCATATCACTACAGGAACACTGCAAAAATCCGGTCACTATGCTTTACTGGGGGGTTTTGTCTCTCCCAAGGATGACCCCTCTACAGAACTGATTGATATTCAGCAACTGCGACAAGGATTTGCTGAGTCTCCTGTCCTGAGTGAGGCATTACAAAAGTCTAGCTTTGTTTTTAGTAATGGGTATTATATCAGTGGGATAGTAGCGATGGCGATTAGTCCCCTCACCTCTACACCAATTACCTGCTTGGGAGAGGATATGCGTGGTTTTATGGTCTGGTTCCAGCCTGAGCAATGGTTGGGTAAAGATGGATTATACGTTACTCTGGAGCGATTTCAAGAGTTGACAGATAGCTATCGAGCTTATTTTCAGGATATGCAGGAAATAGGGACAGTGCCGATTCGACGGGCTGGAGCAGTCACAGAGGTTTTCCATGTTTATTGGGCGACTAAGATGGTGAAGCCTTATCCTAGCTGAGCGGTCGAATCGGTCATAGATCTGGGATTCAAGCTTTTCTCAGTCGCTCTGCACGGATACAGCCTCCCTCCCAATCCCACTTCGGGTCAGATTCATTTGGCTTATATTGCGCCCAAGGATTGCCACTCTCATCCTGATACAAGACTGTAATCTCGGCAGTAGCTCTACTTCCCCAAGGCGCTTTTATTCTAATCTGGTCTTGGCACTGGAAAATTTCACCCTCAGAATTAGTTACGCTCTTGAGTGCGATTTGGGGTTTGCGCTCAATCGGGGGTATTTTTTTGATTACTAATTTTTTTGGCGGCTCAGATGTAGTCAAGTTTCTTGAGGATATTGTAGTATTGATTACTTTCTTCTATTTTAGACGCTAGATACCAGCAAGTCGCAAGGGGGGCAAGTTGGTAAAGAATATCAATTCCGGTGGAATACCCATCATAAAAGTGTGGGAAGGGTGGGGAGATGGGGAGATGGGGAGATGGGGAGATGGGGAGATGGGGAGATGGGGAGATTTTTACAAAGCGACTGCATCAAGACAGGGTAATTATCCGGAGATCATATAATCAGGGGTATTGACATTTTACCTGGGAACATCCCTACTTCCAAGCCAATGCTATTATCATCCATCTTATTAGGATACACTGATCCGATAGGGGAGTGTTCCTTGGTTACTCATTACCATAATTGCACCGGGGGATGGCACGAAGTGCCCGCCTAATGGTACTTAGACATTTTCTAAGCTCAAAAGGGGCTGAAAAGGAGTTCAGGTAAGGACAAGAGGTCGATGAGCTAAAAAGAGCTGGAACCATAAGTATAGCTAGATTGATGCTCAGTTGCGCTAAAACTCTTTCCATGTATAGGTTTGAAGGCATTTTTGACTCTGTTTTTGTCTAAGTCCCGATAAGCACAATAAGACTGGATTTATTGAGAAGTACCCCCAGTTTATTGACAAGATGCGCTTACCCTAAGCTGGTGAGTGTCATCAAAGTAAAAAGCTTGGGTTATCACCATTACTCTAGAGGTTACAGTTATAGTGAAAGGAAACCTGACTTTCCATTAAGCGTTACCTTATTAAAATTAATGACAATACTCAATCAATAATACTGAATTGTAAAGAGATACCGCACTGATTTACTCAGATATCCTTGACAGGACAAGATAATACATGTTAGGTGTATATCTTTACGCTACCTGCCCCATACCCAAAACGTCCCAGTTAAGATAGAATGATATCATAGGAAAAAAAATCACATTACGAAAAACTACCACGAAAAGAAAGCAGGATACCAGGGCAAACGCATATAAATTCCAAAACCCTTATCCAGTCAGGATTTAATCAATTGAAAAAAAAGGATCGATCCCTGAAATACTCACCACGCCAGCATGTACAAAAATAAGATGCGTTTGCCCTGAGCAGGATATAAAACAAGTTGATACCAAGCCAAAACTTAAGGGTTTCGGTAGTGGTAAAAATGTAGCAAAATCACTACATCTTTACCACTACCAATAAATCAAAAATATTAATTTACTTTTTTTTTTAATCAAAGGATAATAATTTTATGAAAAATACAAGCTATGTAATATGGAACAATAAGGGTGGAGTTGGTAAAAGTACTATAACATTTCATATATCTTCAGTCTATGCTGAAAAAAATCCAGATAGAAATGTCGTTGTAATTGATATGTGTCCTCAAGCCAACTCATCAATGATGCTAATGGGTGGAGGAGATAAAGCAGAAGAATCATTACAAGAATTAATCACAAAAGATACTCCCCAAACAATTGTAGGATATCTAACAGACTGTGTTTTGAAATACAATACTGACGAGATAAGTAAATATATAATACAACTAAATAAAAAAAACGAGCAGCTTACAGATAATATATATTTAATGTCTGGGGATGGAAACTTAGAATTAATAGCGCCGCTTCTTTCAGAGAGAGCTGATGCAACTCCAATATCTGGCTCTGATAATCCTTGGCGTTCGATTCATACTATTATAGAAAAATTAACTAAACGTCAGATTAATGATAAACCAACAACATACTTTATTGATACCAATCCAAGTTTTTCAATTTACACTCAAATTGCCATACTAGGGGGTGAGAAATTAATAGTTCCGATTAATGCAGATGATTCTTCTATATATGCTATATCCGGTCTTTTTAACCTTATATGGGGAACAGAAAAAGAACATCCTGTCTATGGACAATATACATTCGCATCAAAAGTAAATTGGAATTTATTGGAAAGGCCAAAAATAGCTCTTTTACTAGGGAATCGATTTACTCAAAAAATAGGAGCAGCCCACGCCTTTAAAGCCTTGTCTAATAAAGCTATTAATAAAATGTTTGAAGAATATACTAAAAATCCTGATAGGTTTTCGGATAGTTCAAATAGTATTGAAGACCAAAAGCAATTTGAAGAAAAATACAGTATAGAACTAAGAGATTTTAATAGCGCTGGCGTTGTAGCGGCAAATCAAGGTTTACCCCTAAGTCAAATGCTTAAAGCGAGCTACAAAGTTTATGACGAGAAAATTCAAGTATCTAAAGAACAAAGAGATTTATGTAGACAAGTTATCTTAGATTTAGTAGACAGATTGTAATATTAACTTATTTTTTAATGATAAAAATGAAAGGGTATGTTTTAATTTACGGTTCAGTTAAAGGGTAAGCATTCAGCACTCCCTGTAGAACCCCTACCAACTTCGGTAGTAGGACTTAGCATTTTCTAGCCTCAAAAGGTGCTGAAAAGGAGTTCAGGTAAGGAAAAGAGGTCGATTAACTAAAAAGATCTGGATCCACAAGTATAGCTTGATTGATACTAATTTGAGCTAAAACTCTTTTCCTGTATAGGTTTTAAGTGATTTTGGACTCTGTTTTTGTCTAAGTCCCCCTAATAGCGAACGCAAAGGGATATTGTAAACAGCATCGCTGCCAAAAATGCTGCTACTGTCCGAACATGGTTCCAAAATGTCCAATCCGTAAGGAATCTTGCCCATAGGGTTGTGGCTTCAGTACTATTTGGCGTGACGATTGCGAGGGCATCATTCAGCGGGATATTGCACGCGAAGGTCACGCCGATTGTGCCAATCAGATAAAGCAAAGTACCCGCCAACCAATAGACAGCACCTGGTTGATGCCACTGCAGCAGTAACGAAATAGTTAGCAATGTGGAAGCAGCAGCGGTTCCCAGAAATGCCATCATAAACCAGGGATTGATCACCGTGATATTAATGGATTGCATGGTGGCAATACCCTGTGCTGGTGGTTGCTGAGCCAAAGCCTTCATCACAAAGGTCGAAAAGGCGAAGAAGATGCCAGCAGCCAGACCACTGCCAATCGCAGTCAACAGCATTAGAGAAAACCGAAAGTTTTGAACAAGCCGTGGACTAACCCCCACCTGAACGAGGTGGGGGTTAGTCCACGCTGTTTCAAGCTGATCAAAATATTCAAACATGTTGGAACAGCAATCATCAATTGTCGTATTATTTTATGTAAGTTAAAATATTAATTGTAACTAAGCTTGTCAAACAGTGAAAACGCCGACCAAAGTTATAAGAACCGATAAGTGGCAACTTAACCCGACTCCAGAACAAAAAGTACTATTTGGGGAAACGGTTAAGGTATACCGCCGTGCTTGTCGTTTTTTGATTGGCATCATTTACACCCACTGGGCTGAGTTAGCTTGTTTGACAGCAGATCAGTTAACTCCTGCTGTGGAGCGTTTAATGCATGAGACAGCCAAACGTCCTAATATAAAATATCCTCAATTCAATCAAGCTTTCTACAAATTTCCTAGCTACTACCGTCGAGCTGCGATCGCGTTTGCTGCCGGTCAGGTTAGTAGCTATGTGACCCGGTATAACGAATGGCAAGCGGGTGCTAGAAAAAGACGTAATGCTAGTCCTCCAAAGTTAAATACTGATACTGGTTGTTATCCAGCTTTATACAAGGGTCAATGTTATAAACTTCACGGTTTTGATTCGGCAAAGCCGACGCTACGCGAACAGCTTGAAATTAAGGTATTCAATGGCTCGGATTGGGTTTGGACTACGGTTCAAATTACCGGGTTAAGAGAAAGACATCAAGTGGCAAGCAACAAAATGCTGTCACCGTCTTTAATTTTCAATGAAAGGGCTTGTCATCTGTCAGTCCCGTTTAGTTGTAAACCAGAAAAACGGAAACCAGAGGCTAACGTAACAGCAGTAGATCTAGGAATTAATACTACTGCGACTATAGCGGTTGTAACCCACAGCGGCACTGTAATCCACCGGAAGTTTATCCATCCGGGGAGAGACATAGACCGTCGGGACAAGCGACTAAAATCTGTATCCGTACGGGCATCATTGACCATGGGTAAGGGAGGAAAACTTCATAAAGGTTTTTGTTCTTTGACCTATCAAAAATGCCAAAGAATCAATAACCAAATTGGCCATGTAGTCTCTAAGCGAATTGTTGAGATTGCGCTTACATTTAACTCGGAAGCGATTGTATTTGAGAATCTTAAAGGATGGAAGCCAAAAGGTGGACGTAAGCGGTCTAACCTCCGTCAACGCTTTCATGGATGGCTCAAGGCAAAAATTCGCGATTTTACTGAGATGAAATGGTCTGAATTAGGTGGTAAAGTGATAGAGGTTGTAGCAGCTTACACATCTAAACTCGCTTTTGATGGTTCCGGCAAGGTCAAACGTGACTCGTTGAATTATGCCCTAGCAACTTTCTGTTCAGGTAAGCAGTTCAATGCCGACCTTAACGGCGCTTACAATATCGGTGCTAGAGGTGTGCTTAAACTCGTTCGCAGAAATGACAACGAGGGTCGTTCCAGCAAAAGTTCTGGACGACCGCCTAGAAGCTGGGCTTGTCTATGTGATCTTTGGTCTAGGGATAGTCTTAGATTAGCATAGGACACCCCCACCTCGGGCCAAGCCCGACGCTACGCGAACGGCTTGCCAGGTGGGGGAAGCTTCATCCAAAAATAAGTATATTCATGTTCTTGATACTTTCTGCTTAACAATCACCCTTACAGCTTAGAAAGGCGATTGATGCTAAGCTATCTAGTTCTTGTGGTACTATCACAATCTTGCGATCGCTTTTCAAGTTTTTGCTGGAAACTACCCCAACCTGAATATAATCAGAACTAGACGCACTGGACTTGGATTATGAAAAATCCTGCTATCCAACAGCCTGAAACCAATGGCTTATCCCAGAAGTCTCGCCAAACTCAAAGCTGGGAAAATATTCGAGTCCAACACTTCCAACATCCTGCTGGAGAGGGAAATTGTCATTACAATGAAGAACATACCCTTTCTATCTCCCTTGCTCCTCGTCCCGTTCGCTTGCTGCAAATTCAGGCAGGCAAAACCTATACAGGGCTGTATAAAAAAGGAGACATGTCCATTACCCCTGCCAAGACACCGTTTTTTGCTCGGTGGGACAGTGATGATAATTACTTGCAGATTCGGCTTAAATCTCAGTTTATTCAAAGCGTAGCTAGCCAAACCCTTGAACAGAATCCCGATCGGCTAGAATTACTGCCTGAATTTCGGACTCGCAATCCACAGATTGAAGCGATCGCAATCATGCTACTGACTGAACTTCAACAGGAATCTAATGGCAGTACACTTTACCAAAAAAATGGGTAATCGCGCCCCGTCCTTCGTTCGACGGCTTTTTTTAAAAAACAATGCCCTTGATAATTTGTACCAGGTGTGCTATTATAAAAGAATAAACAATAGACTTTTCAACTAAATAGATACTATCTAACCATAAGTAGGCAACGTAAAAAATATGTCTCAGATACATATTGCGTAATTTGGTCTAACGACTTAAACGTCTATGAAAAATTTAGATAAAAAAGTATCTATTTAAGTAGATTTTGAAAAGGTACGGTGGGGCACACCGAAACCTAGGTCATAGACCAAATACGCTTGTGGAGAGGAGACCTCTATTTTTCCTGGCTCCGGCCTGGTTAAACAAGTCACCCCGTTGTTCGCGTAGCGTGGCCATAGGCCAAGCAAGAATCCCCGTCGTTCCAGGGCGGGGAGTGTCAAATTGATTCTCTGGCTAACGTCTTGGCAGTGAATTTACTGAGGCAGCACGCAGCTACCAAACCTCAGTTGCCAATTTACCAGGGTGGCTTACCCCTGCGTCAACTACAGCAAATTATAGATTACATTGATACAAATTTAGATCGAGATATTAAACTGGCAGAATTAGCTCGATTGCTAGACATGAGCCAATTTCATTTCAGCCGTCTATTTAAGCAGTCAATTGGCATGTCTCCCTACCAATATTTGATCCAGCAACGGGTAGAACGGGCGAAGCAGTTGTTGAAACAAAAAGACCGATTAATTGTGGACATTGCCTTAGAATGTGGCTTCAACAGCCACAGCCATTTGAGCAAAAAGTTTCGAGAATTTACCGGCATGACACCGAAAGCATACAGAGCAAATTAGTAAGCATTAAGCCGTCAGTTATCAGCTTAAGCGCTACGCGCACGCGTGCGTGTTCAGCTATCGGGCGCTTTAACTCAACGGGGTCGGATGAGTAAAACGAGCAGGGATTTTTAACCAGCCGTACCAGCACCCCCCAGCTTGTTTACTACCGACCGTTGATTAGCTGACGGCTAAGGGCTGATAGCTGAATGCTTACCAATCAAAATCTACCGTTGATTAATTTAAAACCCGACTTTCCGGATAGAGAGTAAAAGGGATTGCTATACTAACCACAGCATAAGATGGTAAAAAAGCGAGATTTGTTGTAGGATATGCAGCCCACTGACGCCAACAAGTTTACTGATAAAGCCTGGGAAGCGATTGTTAAATCTCAAGATGTCGCCCGTCGCTGCAAAAATCAACAGCTGGAAGTCGAACACGTTGCGATCGCATTGTTGGAACAAGATGGGCTACCCAATCGGATTCTATCCCGTATCACTGTTGATGTTAACCGGTTTCAGCAACAACTGGAAAATTTTGCTAGCCGCCAACCTAAAGTCGCTAACCTAGACCAATTGTACCTGGGTCGTGGTTTGGATGTGATGCTCGATAATGCGGAAGCCTATCGCAAGGCTTTGCAGGATGAATATATTGCAGTAGAACATCTGTTACTGAGTTTAGCGGTGGATGAACGGGTAGGACGCCGCTTGCTCAAAACCCATAACCAGGATGCGGCAAAGCTCGAAGCCGCCATTAAAGCAATCCGAGGCTCTCAAAAGGTCACAGACCAAAATCCCGAATCCCGTTACGAAGCCTTGGAAAAATACGGGCGGGATTTGACCGAAGCCGCTCAAGCCGGAAAACTTGACCCAGTGATTGGTCGGGATGAAGAAATTCGTCGGGTGGTTCAGGTGCTCTCTCGTCGGTCGAAAAATAATCCCGTGTTGATTGGAGAGCCAGGGGTAGGAAAAACTGCGATCGCAGAAGGACTAGCCCAACGAATTGTGAATGGGGATGTCCCAGAATCCCTGAAAAACCGCCAGCTGATTTCTTTAGATATGGGCAGCTTGATTGCAGGTGCTAAATATCGGGGGGAATTTGAAGACCGACTTAGAGCTGTACTCAGGGAAGTGACCCACTCAGATGGTCAAATTGTCCTGTTTATCGATGAATTGCACACCGTAGTCGGAGCTGGTGCTAGCGGTGGCACGATGGATGCAGGGAATTTACTCAAACCAATGCTAGCTCGGGGAGAATTGCGTTGTATTGGAGCAACTACCCTTGATGAGTACCGCAAGCATATTGAAAAGGATGCTGCTCTAGAACGTAGGTTTCAGCAAGTCTATGTTAAGCAACCAACTGTAGAAGACACCATTTCGATTTTGCGGGGACTCAAAGAACGCTATGAAGTCCATCACGGGGTTAATATAACCGACTCAGCCTTGGTAGCAGCAGCTACCTTATCCCAGCGCTACATTACTGACCGATTTTTACCCGATAAAGCCATTGATTTGGTGGATGAGGCCGCAGCCAAAATCAAAATGGAAATTACCTCCAAGCCAGTGGAATTGGAAGCGACTGACCGCAGGCTGATGCAGCTGGAAATGGAAAAGTTATCTCTAGAAGGGGAAGATAAGCGAACCAGTGCCACTACCGCTACCTATAGTTCTGCCCAGGAACGGTTAGAGCGTATTGAAAAGGAAATTGTGGTTTTACGGGCAAAACAGGAACAACTCAATCAACAATGGCAATCGGAAAAGCAACTGTTACAAGACATCAGTGCCTTAAAAGAGGAAGAAGAACACTTAAGGGTACAAGTGGAACAGGCAGAACGGAATTATGACCTGAATAAGGCAGCTCAGCTAAAATATGGCAAATTAGAGGCTTTACAGCGGGACCGGGAAGCCAAAGAAAGTATGATGTTGGAACTGCAATCCCGGGGTACTGCTCTGTTGCGAGAACAAGTCAGTGAATCCGATATTGCCGAAATTGTGGCAAAATGGACCGGTATTCCCCTGAAACGATTGCTGGAATCAGAGCGCCAGAAGTTGTTACAGCTCGAAGGACATTTACATAAACGGGTGATTGGGCAAACAGAAGCCGTTTCCGCTGTAGCTGCTGCCATTCGTCGTGCTAGAGCAGGGATGAAAGATCCCGGGCGTCCCATTGGTTCCTTCTTGTTTATGGGACCAACTGGGGTCGGTAAAACCGAATTAGCTAGAGCACTGGCGCAGTTTCTGTTTGACAGTGAAGAAGCTCTGGTGCGGATTGATATGTCCGAGTATATGGAGAAACACGCAGTTTCTCGGTTAGTAGGTGCCCCACCAGGATATGTAGGGTATGAAGAAGGAGGACAACTGTCAGAGTCCGTGCGTAGGCGTCCTTACTCAGTAGTATTGCTCGATGAGGTGGAAAAAGCACACCGGGATGTATTTAACATTTTGTTACAGGTACTTGACGACGGACGAATTACCGACTCCCAAGGCAGAACCGTGGATTTCCGGAATACCATTATTGTCATGACCAGCAATATTGGCAGTGAGCATATTTTGGGAGTAGCTGGGGATGATTCCCAGTATGAGGAAATGCGCAAACGAGTGACAGAGTCTTTGCGATCGCATTTTCGCCCAGAATTTGTCAACCGGGTCGATGATGTGATCATATTCCATACCCTAACCCGGGATGAATTGCGCAAGATTGTCGGGATTCAACTCAAACGGATTGAGCGTCTGTTGGCAGAGCAAAAGATTACCCTGGAAATGTCCGAGCAAGCTCAGGATTATCTGACCGACGCTGGATATGATCCCGTCTATGGTGCTCGTCCCTTGAAGCGGGCAATTCAGCGGGAGTTAGAAAATCCCATTGCTACTAAGATTTTAGAAAATATGTTTATCGAAGGGGATACCATTTTCATTGATTGTGGAGAGCAAGGGCTGACATTTAGTAATAAAGCACCCACTAAACCAGTAACACCTAGTGAATCAGTTGTTCCAGCTGTTAGTTAGATTAGACAAACCCTTAAACTTTAATTCTCAAAAGAAGGGAACAGGGAACAGGGAGCAGGGAGCAGGGAATAGGGAACAGGGGGAAGAGTTTGAGTTACCGGCATCTGCACTTTCAAAGCTCCGTGGAAACTAGGGATCCCCCCTAACCCCCCTTATTAAGGGGGGGACACAACCGTTGCTGATCTGACTCCCCACACTTCCCACACTTCCCACACTTCCCACACTTCCCACACTTCCCACACTCCCCCCTCTCCCCATCTCCCCATCTCCCCATCTCCCCACACCTTTAAAACTGGAAGTAAAGAAATTCAGAAACTCGGTTAAGAGATAGTAGGCAAAATGTAGCGATTAAGCCAATACCTGTTGCCCAGTACCAGCTAGGTTTGAAGTGTTTCATGATTTGCTGGGTATTAGGCAAAAAGGTAACCCCTAGGATTAGTCCGAATAGTACCATGAAGGTCTTTTCTAACCCTATAGGTGGCAGAAGAAGTTTCATCTCTTGCCACTCCTGAAATTGGATGCCTAAGGGGGTTAACCAACCCAAGGTATTTTGATAAGTAGTAGGCAAGATAACGCCCTTGAGTCCTACCATTGCCTGTAATATTCCTAGACCATCACTAATACTAGTTGCCCGAAACAATACCCACGTACTTACGACTGCTAAAAATGTCAGCATCCAGGCTAGAATTTTCGGCATGGATAGCTTCATTTGCCGCCAGCTATGATTAATTACCAAAAATAAGCCATGGAGTCCCCCCCAAATCACAAATGTCCAGCCAGCACCATGCCACAATCCTCCTAGAAGCATTGTGGCTAATAAGTTACCATATTGACGTAGACGACCGCGACGATTACCACCAAGAGGAATATAGAGGTAATCCCGGAGAAAATTGGATAAGGTAATGTGCCAACGTCGCCAAAAGTCACTGATAGATGTCGCTTTGTAGGGGGAATTAAAGTTAATCGGTAGCTGGATATTCGTGATTAATCCTAAGCCAATTGCCATGTCAGAGTAGCCGGAAAAATCGAAATACAGTTGAAAGGTATAACTCAATGCCCCAACCCAGGCTTCTACAAAGCTGAGTTGGTCACTATTGTTAAAAATAGTGGCTACCCAGGGAGATAGATTATCTGCGATCGCAACTTTTTTACCTAAACCTAGGATAAAGAGGCTCAGCCCCATTCCCATATTTTTCCAGGAAAACAGGCTATTGCGTAACTTCTCAAACTGGGGCAATAGTTCATCGTAACGGAGAATTGGACCGGCTATCAGTTGGGGAAAGAAAGACACAAACAGGCTATAGGTCATAAAATTATACCTACACTTTTTCGTTTCCCCACGATAAGCATCAACAATATAGGCAATTTGGGTAAAGCTATAAAAGGAAATGGCTAAGGGGAGTAAGATGGTAGGAATAGTGATACTTGTGCCTAAAAAGTGGTTTAATGAATCTACGAAAAAATTAGCATATTTGAAATAGCCCAAAATCCCTAAGTTAAAGCCAATACCTATCCAAAGCAGGAGTTTAGTTTGCTGTTTATAACTAACTACTTTTGAAACTAGGCTTGAGATTTTATCGGGTTTATCAGGAGCCGCATTATCGTCTCCACTTCCTTCGTCTAACAGAATTACTAGCTTCTCTATTTGTTTACCAATGACATAGTTACCACTAATTGAAATTAGCAACAGAGGTAGATAAGCAATTTTCCAATAACCATAAAAAAATAGGGATGCTAACGTCATCCATACCCACGTGGCTTTAACCACACGGAAGCGACTTAAGCCAAAAAAAACCAGCAGGGTAATGGGAAGAAAGCCGAAGATGAAAGCGTATGAGTTGAATAACACGGTAGATGACTCTCGGTAAGTAGGAAATGCTAGGAATATTGCTGTTTGTTAACAGTCCATAGTGAATAGTTAACACTAAATAGTCAAAACGAAACACTCAACAGTCAACACTAAAGAGTCAACGGTCAACACTCAAAAAATTTTTGGGTAAGGGAAAATAATTTTATAAACACCCTGCATGTCCCTTACCTTGTCCTAGTCAATGGTTCTAGTCAATGACGTCCATCTCAAAGGTTTTTAGGTAAGGGAAAATAATTTGTAAACACCCTGCATCTCCCTTACCTTGTCTAGACCACAAGTTATATGGGTAAGTTCACCCATGCTGGCCAATGGGATCGCCCTTGAATTCCAGGAAAATACAGTTGTTGATTTTATCATAATTATGATTGAGTGGGTGAAGGAGGTTCTCTCCATCAATCTCAAATCACCAATCAGGATATCTCAGGATATCAAATTATGCTTCTATTAGTTGAGCCAATTTGGCAAAATTGTGGTGATTTACTAACAAAGCTAGATGAGCTAGTTCTATGGCTGTTGACTTTACTGTAGCGATTCCGACCTATAATGGGGCGAAGCGTTTACCATTACTGCTCGAACGACTGCGATCGCAAATTTCCCTCAACCCCATCAGTTGGGAAATTATTGTGGTTGACAACAATAGTAGCGATGATACTGCCCAGGTTATTCAAGACTATCAAAGCAATTGGGATTTATCTGTGCCCTTAAGATATTGTTTTGAACTCGAACAAGGATCAGCATTTGCCAGGTTGCGAGCTGTCCAGGAGGCTAAAGGTGAATTAATCGGTTTTTTAGATGATGACAACTTACCTGATCCCAACTGGATTGCTGAAGCCTATGACTTTGGTCAAGAGTATCCTAAGGCAGGAGCCTACAGTGGTCAAATTCACGGTGAGTTTGAAGTCGAACCCCCAGAAAATTTTGATCCCATCAAGCAATTTCTCGCAATTCGGGAACATGGACCAAACCCCCATCCCTTTCAACCCGAGGAAATCAGGCTACCCCCAGGGGCAAGCTTAGTCGTTCGTAGACAAGCTTGGCTCGATAGTGTGCCACCTCGTCCCAGTTTGACAGGCAAACTGCCCGGATTATTCGTCCAGGGGGATGATTATGAGCCATTGCTGTATATGTACAAAGCAGGTTGGGAAATTTGGTATAACCCAGCCATGCATAGCTATCATCAGATTCCCCAGTGGCGTCTTCAGAGAGATTACTTACTCACTCTCGCTCGTGGCTGTGGTTTGGCCACATGTCAGCTCCGCCTGATTAATGCTACCTTTTGGCAAAAGCCTATAGTAATTACCAAAACCTTATTGGGAAATTTGCGCCGATTTATCCTACATTTCCTTAAGTATCGAGGACAATTTAAAACTAATCTCATTGCCGCCTTTCAACTAGAATTCTTCTGGGGCAGTTTGATCAGTCCATTTTTTGCTATTAGAAAGCTTTTACAAAATAAGGGAACAGGGAACAGGGAACAGGGAACAGGGAGCAGGGAGCAGGGAGCAGGGAGCAGGGAACAGGGAGCAGGGAACAGGGACAAATAATTAACGTAAATAATATTATTATAACACTTTTTTGAATAGGTATTTAATTTAGAAAATAAATTTGAATATTAATTAATTCCAAAACTTATTTTTTTTGCTCCCTACTCCCTACTCCCTACTCCCTACTCCCTACTCCCTACTCCCTACTCCCTACTCCCTACTCCCTACTCCCTACTCCCTACTCCCTACTCCCTACTCCCTACTCCCTATTCCCTATTCCCTATCCCCTATTCCCTATTCCCTTTCCTATCATGACCCAAATATCCTTAATTATTCCAGTTAGAAATAGGCAACACTATACTCAGACTATTCTGAGTCAAATTTTTCAGCAACTTCCTAAAGTAAATACTGATAATACCTCAGTCATTTCAGTCATCATAGTAGATGATGGTTCCACAGATGGCACCAGAGACATGATTAGACGTCAATTTCCCAATGTTTACTTAATTGAAGGAGATGGCAATCTTTGGTGGACAGGTGGGATTTGTCTGGGGATGAACTATGCCATAGATAAATTAGACTCGGATTACCTAGTGTGGCTAAATGATGATATCTCTCTGTCAGACAATTTCCTTAACAACCTGATTGATAGTTGTCAGTCTCCACTGTACAATAATACAATTGTTGGGGGGATTGTCCGGGATAAAACCTATTCCGATTGGATTGTGTTCAGTGGCATGGATAAAAAACAGCCAATTCGGAGTATGGATTATTTTGCTACAGCAGAGGCTAGGTCAGTCGATACCCTAAATGGTAATATAGCTATCATCCCCAGAGTAGTCGTCGATAAAATTGGGTTTCCAGATGCTGATAGATTCCGGCATTACGGCGGTGACTTTGAGTTTGTTAGTCGTGCTAATAAATCAGGATTTAACGTGATTTTGTCAAGTAAACTCCAAGCCACTACTGATTATAATTTAAATGACTTGATTCGTTATATGCCCCCTTTACTACAATGGTATCTCCAACCGAATACAGCCAAAAGACTAAAGATTTTGAAAGGATTCACTAATTTAAAGTCAAATTATAATATCTGGCATATGGTCAATCTAATTGATCAGGACTCACAACATGTCCCTTTCTGGAGGTATGCTATGTTATATGTTAGGCAAGTTATTAAGCTGTTAGTGAGTGATTTTTTACTCAAGAGTAAAACTGAAACAACTCTCAAAACCTATTTGAAGCAGCAAAATGCTCCAGAAGAAACTATTAAGGGGCTAATGAACTACAGAATTAAACTACAGAACTAAGTAGACATCTCCATTGAACCTCCCCACCCGCCTCAGGGATGGGGCTGGTTGACTGAAAAAAGTCAGTCAACCAGGGGTGGGGAGATGGGGAGATGAGCAGACTTTTGGACGAATAGTCAGGATTTTGGCCAAATTTATCTAACCATCCTCGAAGGCCGAATCACGAATTGTTAGTCATTTCAGTTGATTGAACCCGACTAATTCGTCAGATTTTAATGACATTATTGGCACATTTTTAGCGATGCAGCGCGGTATTGCCTACCCAAGACCGCGCTGCATCGCTTGTATAGTAAGCTTTCTGAGTTTTTTAACTGGAACTTTAGCATAAAAGTTAATGAAGACCCAAAATAATTTGTTATTATTCAGATAATTTATTCAGATAATTTATGATTATTTTTCCCTCCTGCTTTAATAATTATAATTTTATTTTTTTCGTTCTATTATTGTTTTTTTTGAGCCAGAAGCTTTCCTTGTTTTATCATTTTTTTTTAATTGCTCACAATCAATTACTGTAAGCATTCAGCCGTCAGCCGTCAGCCATTCCCGTAGCGTGGCCACGCTACTTGAGATGCTTATTTTATTCAAAGGTGCGCTTTCCGTTGGCGAACTAAATTCGCTATAGGTGCGCGCTTCCTAGGGGGAGTAAATCGCCCTTGGGTCGCACCTTCGGGTCGCACCTAAAAGCACCGATTGCGCTACGCGCATTAGCTGATAGCTGATAGCTGAATGCTTACCAATTACTAATAACCTTTTTGTTTATTTAGGATGTTTTTGAATATAATCCCAATTGACATCTCCCCCGGCTAAAGCATGGGGGATTCTATAAGGATGTGAAGCGGTAGGGTGAACCCGTACCGCTATCGCCGAAGGCGACGCTTCGCGAACACAGCTTATTCGATAGGATTTGGACAGGGATGTGAACAAATCAAATCGATGTGGGAGTGTCAAGGCTCCCCTACCTGCCTTGGTTAGATCTAGACCTAACTGTGCAGCTACTTTCCTGGCAATGTTTGCGGCACCGTTGCAGTCCGCATTAACCAGGTGTCCTTTTGCTGACTTATATAATCCACGTCTTACTCTTTTACCGGAAGGTCTCCATCCACTGGGTTTTTCACCGTGTTTAGGTAATGAATCCTCATCCAAGAAAGACGCTTTACTCGTATAAGCTTCTTCTGTTACTGTTAATTTGATACCGTATTCATAACAGAGTTGTTCAAGCCTATTAATTAATCTCTTTGTTGGGATAACTACGAAATTTTGATTGCCCCGTTTCCCCATATTGGAACCACTTTTATGTTTATCGTTCCAGCCAATTATTAAATTTCCAATGCGTTCGTTAAGACAACGATTAATAATAAATCTAGCCGCCTTGTTAATACCATCTCGCATCTGATTATTGCGTTTACGTTGAACCCTATCAAGATTGCTGTCCCAGTAAAAATCTGGCTTTCCAGCTTTGTGTTTTGCTACTAACCTAGCATACCCCTGGTTCATAGACTTAAGTTTACGGCCATCAATAATCAGACTTTTCCCTTGAGTTGATACCCCAGTCAACCAGTTGGTTCCACCATGGTCAAAACTCCAAGCCTGGGAATAGTCTAAATGGGGATTATCTTTCACTGGCTGCTTACCGTCGTCAATCACCCAGTCAATCCATAATTGTCCATAGCATGGGCGAACAGTGACCTCTCTTACCCAGTCTGGATCTATAAAATCCGGAGCCTCTAAAGTGATTTCAGTAAGTAGTTCAGTTTTACTTTCTTTACTTATTGACGGGTGAAACAATCCATTCTTATAGGTGAGAGCTTGTTTTGGAAAAGTAACAGCAGTTAGCCCACCCTTCTTCCGGTATCTAAGAAGTTTTGGTTTATCTACTTGACCCTTGTAATACAAGCTCACTAACTGGTTATAGCTTGTGATTGATTCAGCCACAGTCTTAAGAGTTTGTTGCGCCGACTGAGCGGCCATTGCCTTATAGTTAGGATTTTCCTTTAACTCTTTGCAAAGTTCAGCGTACTTGATACTACATTTGTAAGCTTTCCAACCTTGTCGCAGTAAATCATCCTTCCAATAGGTTGTATAAGCTTCTGGTTGTTGTTTTAACCAGTCATAGTGTTTTTGTCTTGAATAATAAACAGCAGAGTTAAACAGGTTGTTTGCTTGTTGAAACTGAAATTCCCAGAAAACTTTCTCTTCGTCTGAAAAGTTAGCTCTAACTGGGACAGTCTTGTACATTTACCGTTACTATTATACTTTACTAGAGTACTTTTAGTATAGAGGCCGCTTCTGAATATGTCAACAACAAATGGACATAAAACAAAAAAAAGAATGAGGGGAGTACCCGTACATCATGAGGAACTTAAAAAACCTCATACAGTTTGGCTGACTAGGGCAGCATGGAAATGGCTTCAATTATCAGCTAAAGAGTCAAATACCAGTGTCGGAGAGTTTGTAGAGAATTGGATTAGATCTCAAATGAATAAAGACTAAAGGGACACTTTAAGGGGGTAAACCCCGTCTCTCCGTTTCACCCCCGGTCTAAAGACGCAGGGCTCTCACGTTTCAGGATGTTCTGGTAGGATTTTATGGTATTATGGATATGTCTAGTCAATATAGGATTTTTCATACTTATGAGGTACACAGGATTTTTTACTACTCCCTACTCCCTACTCCCTACTCCCTACTCCCTGCTCCCTGCTCCCTTGCTGTCAGAACCATGAAATTTAAATGAAGACCAGCTTAATATCTATAATTATACCGGTTTATAATGACGAAAAAACTATCAAACAGACTATTCAATCTGTTTTAAATCAGACATTTACGGATTTTGAAATACTTGTCATTGATGATGGCTCCCAAGACTCGACAGGGCAAATAATTTCTAGCATCAAAGATGTTCGCGTAGCGTGGCCGAAAGGCCATCGATTAAAAATTTTTTCCTATCCCAATGCTGGCGTCAACCGAGCCCGTAATCGTGGACTATCCCATGCTTCAGGGGACTATATTGCTTTCCTAGATGCCGATGATCTCTGGCATCCGGATAAATTAGAGTTCCAGTTAAACGCTTTACAAGCAAACCCCCAAGCCGCCGTTGCCTATAGTTGGACAGATTATATCGATGAATCAGGTCAGTTTTTGCGCCGGGGTAACCATATCACTCTCAATGGTAATGTTTATCCTCAGCTGTTGCTAACGGATTTTTTGGAAAATGGTTCTAACGTCCTGATTCGTAAGAAAGCATTCAACACAGTTGGTCAATTTGATGAGTCCCTGACCCAGGCAGAAGATTGGAATATGTGGCTGCGGCTCGCAGCTCGTTATCCCTTTGTAGCTGTACCATACCCACACATTTTATATCGAGTCTCTGCTAATTCAGCCTCTTCTGATACTGCCAAGATGGAAGCAGGTTGCTTAGAAGTGATTGAACGAGCCTTTGCTGCTGCTCCTGATTCTCTACAATATCTGAAAAAGCACAGCCTTGCTAACCTGTATAAGTACCTAATTTTCAAGGCTTTTGAATCATTTCCAGAACGACACAGAACCCTAGCCGCTCTCCGATTTCTTTGCCATGCCCTCAGACATGATCCAACTTTATTACTGGCAAAGGTTACCTTAAAAGTATTGCTTAAAATTATCCTATTACTTATATTACCTCCTCCTCAGTCTACCGCATTACTGAATCGATTTCCAAGATTGTTTAATACTATCACTATTCTCGGATACCTACGAACAGAACCTTAGACGGGTGCATCTCATATTTGTAAAAAAGAAGGGGAAGTGTGGGGAGTGTGGGGCGGGGGCGCGGGGAGTGTGGGGAGATGGGGCAGATTTTTATTAAGGATAATGTAAGCATTCAGCTATCAGCTATCAGCTATCAGCTATCAGCTATCAGCCATCAGCTATCAGCTATCAGCTATCAGTTATCAGCCATCAGCTATCAGCCATCAGCTATCAGCTATCAGCTATCAGCCATCAGCTATCAGCTATCAGCTATCAGCCATCAGCTATCAGCTATCAGCCGAAGGCCAAGGGTCTTTGGCTGATAGCTGAATGCTAATAAACCTGCTAACCTTCAACTTACTAACCTTAAACCTGCTAACCTTCAACATCCTAACCTTCAACCTGCTAACCTTAAACCTACTAACCTTCAACCTGCTAACCTTAAACCTGCTAACCTTCAACCTGCTAACCTTCAACATCCTAACCTTAAACCTACTAACCTTAAACCTACTAACCTTAAACCTGCTAACCTTAAACCTGCTAACCTTCAACCTGCTAACCTTCAACCTAAAAAAAATAGCCGCAGAAATACTTTCCACGGCTAGGAATTTTCGCTTATGCACTCAATTTTCTTACCAATCTGTTCGCTACGCGAACAGACCGGAGCCTTTGTCCGGGGGGGAAACCCCCCCAGAAATTTAAGGTATTAACGCCAAATCCAGTATCTCCTCATCATCGTAATAAATTGCCCTGGAATTCCAGTGGGTTGAAGAGGACTCCATTCTGTAAGCTTTGCATAGCCCATGGCATTAAGGATATGCATTGTATGGCTTATTTGCTGGCGAGTTCCCTTCAGAATATACGGAACAAGGAATTCTTTTTCGGAAAACTCCTGAGGAGTAATCTTCCCAGTGATATCCTCTGGATTATTGTCTGAATTTGGCAGAAAATTGTGATGCATAGTCTAAAAAATGTTTTTAGCTTTATAAACATAATCATAATGATTATAAATAAATTTGTCAAGGGTTTTTATAATTTTTTTTTTGAGGGGTAATTTAAAGCAAACGAGGGAATTGAGAATTGGGAATTGAGAATTGAGAATTGGGAATTGAGAATCGGGAATCGGGAATCGGGAATCGGGAATCGGGAATCGGGAATCGGGAATCGGGAATCGGGAAAATATCGGAAGTTATCGCGTAGGGTCTATTTGATATAATCGCGTTTTTTTAGGATAAATGTTACCAAAAAAATCGGTGAATAAAATTGTAACAATAGGTTAGCGTTCGCGTAGCGGCTCTTTGCTGAGCATCGCGTTTTTTTTCGGAGTAATATTACCGAAAGCCTCGACAACAGTAAATCTTAAAAATCAGAATTTCCCGACTCCCGACTCCCGACTCCCGACTCCCTACTCCCTATTCCCTATTCCCTATTCCCTATTCCCTATTCCCTACTCCCTGCTCCCTACTCCCTACTCCCTACTCCCTACTCCCTTTCCTATTAATCTACAACGTTCAATCATATCAACATACGCGGTCGATAACTCCTGCCAACTAAACCTTTCATAGACCCTGCGATGACAATTTTCACGCTTACTTTCGTTATACCCTTCACTCAATACTTGAGTAATTAAAGTAGCTAAACTTCCGGTTAATTCAAAATTAGCGAAATATCCTTCATTGCTTAAAACAAAGTGAGTAATTTCATAATCATGAGCGAGACAAGGTAAACCATGGGACATCGCCTCGACAATTACTCGTGGTAATCCTTCATGGAGAGAAGCTAAGACGAAAATATCAGCAACCTGATAGTAATCCGTTACTTGCTCACGAGCAACAGTTCGCACTTGAAACTGATCAACCCCTAATAGCTCTTGGCCAAGCTGAATAATTTCCGGTGATTCAGCATCCTGTTGACCTAATAATAATAGGAATGGTCTAGGTTTTGGCAAACTCGCTACTTCATGAATAATGTAGTCCATGCGTTTGTGAGATTTGTTAATCGCTGCCACAGAAAGAATTAACGGTTGCTGTTTCGGTAGTCCTAATTTCTCTCGTAAAGCCTCTCGCTCTACTAGTGAAAGTATCTGTAATTTGGCAGGGATAAAGAATCCAGAGGGAAGTAGACTTTGCTTCTCAGCAGGCTCTCCATAAGTTAACGCCTGTTTAAAGTGAATTGGTGTTAACTGCTGTACATGATCCCAACGGGAAAAAGGAGGGGATAACGCTCCTCCATTACGGAAAAGCAGCTTATAATTCTGTTTTGTCAAACGCCGCCAGTGCCACAGTAGATAGCCTAACCCATCATCACTAAAGTAAATTACCTCTGGACTTTCACGATATATATGTGATAATAAACTTAAGGTAAATGATGCTTGTTCAATAAAGTAGCCTTCTTGTCTGACAAAATAGTCACCTTTTTTGAAAAATTCACTTAATTGCTTAACCAATCGTCCCAGTTGACCTGCCATCCAACTATACCGTGGTAGATTCAATAATGTAATCATTTTTTCCTCAGACTTACCTCCTCCTTTAAAAAGGGTGATATCAAGAGACGATTCCTGAGATAAAGCCGCAAAGCACTCTTGGGCAAACGATTCATAGCCCCGCTGGATCTGACCCAGACCAGAACAGATTAGAAAAACTTTAGTCATGGTATATAGCAGTTATCAATATGGGTGAGGTACTTTCGTCTTGGGTTTTAGGGAGCAGGGAGTAGGGAGTAGGGAGTAGGGAGGGTGGAGTGGTAAATTGTGTGTATCTCATGAGTCTGAGAATTGCTATAGCGGATTTATTGATCTTGGGTATATAGTTAAATTGTATAGCGCTGCGCTCAGGGAATAGGGAATTGATCACTTTGGTTTTTTTGTTAAAATAGCGTTTTTTATAGTAATGACGTAAACAGGATTTTTTGGCAATTCCGAAGTTCCCTACTCCCTACTCCCTACTCCCTACTCCCTACTCCCTGCTCCCTACTCCCTGTTACCTTTTTTAGACATCTACAATTCACATAGAATAATTATGATACTTAACGCAATTTTAGTGAGATCAATCCTTGTTGGTGCTTGGTCTTTTGTCAAGAGTAAACTACCACCAGAAGGAAAACGACAACTAGGAACATTCCTAGGACGAATGGCTCAAAAGCCTCTAATCACTAGTCTAGTGCGTTGGTATGATCAACGGTCAGTGGATGCCTATCTGATTTCATTTCCTAAATCTGGACGAACCTGGCTCAGATTGATGATTGGACGGGTCCTAGAAAAGCATTTAGAGCTAAATGACCCCAAAATTATGGAGAGAATATTGGAGTTGGAAACTTTAGCACCATTGCACCCTGATGTCCCAAAAATTCGAGTTATTCATGATGATGAACCAGAATGGAAAAAGCCTGATGAACTTGTTCAAAGTAAGGCCAACTATAAAAATGCTAAAGTAATTCTATTAGTCCGAGACCCTAGGGATGTAGTAGTATCTATCTACTTTGAACATACTAAACGGGTGGGACACTATGCTCACATCATGCAGCAAGTAGACTCTCTGAAGCAGTATGCTGAACGAATTAAACCCTATGAAGGGGATTTGCCTAGCTTCATCCATGAGTCAGTGGGGAGTTTTGATACCTTGATTAGGTATTACAATATATGGGAAGCTAATCGCCATCTACCGAAAAAATTTTTGCTGGTGCGCTATGAAGATATCCAAACAAATCCCCAAAAAGAACTGAAGCGCGTTTTAAAGTTTTTAGGGGTTAAATCAGTTCCGGATGAAGTAATTGAAGAAGCTGTTAACTTTGCCTCCTTTAATAATATGCGAAAAATGGAACAAAACCGGACATTTAAATCCGATCGCTTGACTCCAACTGACCAGCAAGATCAAGAGTCTTACAAAACTCGTAAAGGAAAAGTGGGAGGATTTACTGAATATTTAAATCAAGAGGATATTGATTATCTGAATCACCAAATGGAGGAACATTTATCGTATTTTTACCAGTATAAACCCTGAAGGTGTTGTGGGCGATCAGGTGTGGGGTGTTTAGCGATCGCGTAGCGTGACCTATGGTCAATCGCACTCAAGGCAAGTGGGCTTATGCACCAAAATTTTGGGTCTGAAGCCCCGTCCTTCTAGGACGGCTTTCTTTGATTGCTGATATATTCTTTTAGCTTTTCAATAGGGGCACCCCCAACGGATGCCGCCAAATAGCTAGGACTCCATAGTGCAGTTTTCCCATTAGGTTTTAGGTATCCTTTTTGCCCATATCTGCGACTTGATACTCCTTTCAGACTGTTAACTATTTGAGATATCGATAGTTTTGGAGGATACTCGATTAATGCGTGGACGTGATCAGATTCGACCTTAAACTCCTTAATTTTAAAATTCATCTTTTTTGCTACCTCTCTAAAAGAGTCTTCAATGGTTTGGAGGCTCATTGAGGTCAATACCTGTTGTCGATACTTGGTTACACACACTAAATGTATTTGCGCTCTTTGTGATACTGTGTCGTTCTTTCCGGAAAGTCATTGTCAAATCTTGTAGGCTTTGAAGTTCCCGTAAGGGTTAGAAGTTTCCGTAGAAGAAGGTAGCCTTTATAGTTAGAGGGTTATGCGATAAAGGGTAAAAAATTATGTAATAAGGCTACCTTCTTCAAGGACTCAGCTCGCCTTGTGGAGCCTTTATAGTTAGAGGGTTATGCATAAAAAGTTAAGGTTTTTGTAATAAGGCGACCCTCCCATTGGTTTCGTCTCTACAATATAATCATAGTACAGACCTACTGGGAGGACTAGAATGAAGGCCAGGTACCAGTATCGTTTCTATCCAACAGACCAACAGAAGAAGGATTTGGCCAAATTATTTGGCTGCGTCCGGGTCGTTTGGAACGATGCTCTGGCTATTTGCAAAAAATCTGAAAAAGTTCTCAAGTCAGGAGAACTACAGAAGCTAGTCATCACTCAGGCCAAAAAAACTGAAGAAAGACAATGGTTATCAGAGGTTTCCGTTGTCCCCTTACAGCAGTCTGTAGCCAATCTAGGAGTTGCTTTTAAAAACTTTTTTGATTCTCGGAATGAGAAAAGGAAAGGAAGAAAAGTCAAACCTCCACGATTCAAGAAACGTTCTAATAAACAATCAGCACGGTTAACTCGCAGGGGTTTTTCTGTTCAAGGAGATAAGGTATATTTGGCCAAAATTGGAACAGTCAAACCAATTTGGTCTAGAGACCTACCCTCAAACCCTAGTTCTGTAACCATTATCAAAGACTGTGCTGGCAATTACTTTTTAAGTTTTGTAGTAGAAATTGAGCCTATTCAAGTTGATGCCAAGAACCAAAGCATCGGTATTGATATAGGTATCAAGACTTTTGCTGTGATGAGTAATGGCAGTGAGGCTAAAAGCCCTGATTATTCCAAGCTAGATCGAAAGCTACGGAAAAAACAACGAAAATTTGCTAAGCAGCCTAAAGGGTCAAACCGAAAACAGCGAACTCGCCATCATATCGCTAAACTCAACCTCAAAATAGCGAATAAGCGTCAAGATTTTCTGCACAAACTATCAACCCAAATAGTTAGCGAAAACCAAACTATCGTTTTGGAAGATTTAAATGTGTCGGGAATGGTTAAAAACCGTAAACTTGCACGAGCCATCAGTCAACAGGGATGGGCAGAATTTAGGGCGCTCTGTGATGCGAAGTCAGACAAATATGGCAGAGATTTTCGGGTCATAAGTCGATGGGAGCCTACCAGTCAAATTTGTTCAGATTGTGGGTTTAAATGGGGTAAACTCGATCTGTCTATTCGTTCAGTACTTTGCCTGAATTGTGGAACACAGCAAGACAGAGATAAAAATGCTGCCAAAAACATAGAAAAAGTCGGCATGGGGCATCGGCACGACTATAAACGGACAAGGAGGAAAGGTAAGACTGTTTCGGCAGCACATTCCGATGAGGTGTCAAGAATCACTGCCCTTCCAGGGCGGTGAGTATGTCAACAGACTAGACTAAACTAGTGTATATATCTAGCTAGTCGGCTATTAAAAATGATTCTTAACCAAAACTTCCAGGTCATTGATAATGCTGCCCAAATTGATGACCACTTTTGTTTAAAATTAGGACCGGAAGCTAAGGCAAAAGTCTACCGAGTCTTGATCAACGATACAGGACAAATCCTACTCGATCCAATTCCAGAAGAAGAACAATGGTTATGGCAAAATCCCGAAACCCTGGCAGCGGTGAAACGGGGTATCCAGCAAACAGCAGAAGGTAAAGGAAAATATTTAGGTGATTTCGCTCAATATGCTAGCATGGAGATTGATGACTAGTGAATTTTTAATGATTAAGCTATCAGCTATCAGCTATCAGCCTATGGGCTACGCGCAGGCTACACCGAACAGCTAAAGGCCAAAGGCCACGCTACTTGAGGTGCCGCTTGTGGTCACGCTACACCGAACAGCTGTTGAATAAAATAAGCTGACCGCTGACCGCTGACCGCTGTTCGCGTAGCGTGCGCGTAGCGCATATGCTTACAACTTCACTAGTCTTCCTCAAGATACGGAAATCCGAATCCCTATCGGTGGACAACCCCATCTGTCATATCAAAAGTTATCCCTCAGAATCGTTAAAGGGACATTCATCATATTAATGTAGCAATACCAATGACTGTACTGGAACAAGGCACAATCACGATTCATACTGAGAATATCTTCCCGATTATCAAGAAGTCTCTCTACACCGATCACGAAATCTTCTTGCGGGAGCTGATCTCCAACTCAGTGGATGCCATCCAGAAGTTGAAGATGGTCTCTTATGCTGGGGAGATTGACGGGGATGTGGGAGACCCGGAAATTAAAATTACCCTTGATCAGGATAAGAAAACTCTATCCATCTCGGATAACGGAATTGGGATGACTGCCGATGAGGTGAAAAAGTATATTAATCAAGTTGCTTTTTCTAGCGCTGAAGAATTTATCCAGCAGTACCAAAAGGAAGCTGACCAACAGATTATCGGTCACTTCGGATTGGGTTTCTACTCTGCTTTCATGGTGGCTCAGAAGGTGGAAATTGATACCCTGTCTTATCAGTCAGGAGCTTCAGCGGTTCATTGGTCCTGTGATGGTTCTCCAGCCTTTGAACTATCGGATTCTGAGCGGACGGAACGGGGTACTACCGTTACCCTCACCATGCAAGAGGAGGAACAGGAGTACCTAGAACCCTCACGGATTCGTCAGCTAGTCAAATCCTACTGTGATTTCATGGCAGTGCCCATCAAGCTGGAAGATGAGGTGATCAACAAGCATGAGGCACTGTGGAAGAAATCCTCAAGAGACCTGACCAAAGAAGACTATCTAGAATTCTATCGCTATCTTTACCCGTTCCAAGATGAACCCTTGCTGTGGGTACATCTAAACACAGATTATCCTTTCCTGCTTGATGGCATTCTCTATTTCCCTAAACTGAAGCCAGACGTGGATGTGACTAAGGGGCAAATCAAGCTTTTCTGTAATCAAGTGTTTGTCAGTGACAACTGTGAGGAAGTAATTCCTAACTTCCTGATGCCACTGCGAGGGGTGATTGATAGTCCTGATATTCCCCTGAATGTCTCCCGTTCTGCTCTGACCAAAGACCGGACAGTGGCTCGGATTGGTGACTTTATTGCTAAGAAAGTTGGCGATCGCTTAAAGCAACAGTACCAGGATGAGCGGGATCAGTACATCCGTTCCTGGCAAGATGTGGGTACATTCGTTAAGTTTGGCTGCATCAATAGCGATAAGTTTAAGAAACAAGTAGAAGATATTGTGATCTTCCGCACCACCTATCAACCGGTGGAAAGTTCCGAAGCTCCAAGCACTGACAGCCCTAAGGTAGAGGTGCAATCCCAAGAGGGGGATGCTTGGGAGGATGTCACCCCGGATGAGGGCACTGAACAGGACAAGTCTTCTTCCTCTCAACCCTACACCACCATCAAAGAGTATCTAGAGCGCAATAAAGAAAATCACGAAAATCGGGTATTCTATTGCACTGATGAGGCTAGCCAAGCCACTTATGTAGAACTGCACAAAAATCAAGGGTTAGAAGTCCTATTTATGGACTCCTTTATCGACACCCACTACATTAGCTTCTTGGAACGGGAATATACAGAGGCTAAGTTCTCTCGGGTGGATTCGGACTTGGATGATACCCTGGTTGATAAGGAGCAGGAAAAAGAGATTGTTGACCCGAAGACCAACAAAACCCGTTCTGACCTGATTAAGGAACTGTTCGAGCAAGCGATTAACAAGCCTAAGGTCAATGTCCGGACTCAAGCCCTCAAGTCTGATGACCCCCAAGGCACTCCACCCGCGATGGTATTGTTGCCGGAGGCAATGCGCCGTCTACAGGAAATGACTGCCATGATGCAGCAGGAGTCAGTGCAGTTCCCAGAGGAACATATTTTAGTGGTCAATACCACCCACCCACTGATTCAGAATCTAGTCAACCTCAGTCAAGGCAGTATTATTCAAAGTGGCGGTCAGTCTCCCTCAGCGGAATTGGCTTCCATGATTTGTCAGCATGTCTATGACCTGGCACTGATGGCCCAGAAAGGCTTTGATGCCGAAGGCATGAAAGCGTTTGTGGAACGGTCCAATAAGGTTATGACGCGCTTGACGCAAGAGTAATCGGGAGTAGGGAGTAGGGAGTAGGGAGTAGGGAGTAGGGAACTTCCGATCAAGATGTAGGGTGGGCAGTGGCTCAGACAGATTAACCAAGTTGCTCATAGAGTTAGTAGACACTGCCCACCTACGATTAATCTTTCCCCATCTCCCTATCTCCCCATCTCCCCATCTCCCCATCTCCCCACACTTCCCACACTCCCCACACCTCCCCATCTCCCCATCTCCCCACACCTCCCCACACTTCCCACACTTCCCACACTTCCCACACTCTTCCGACTCCCGACTCCCCACTCCCTACTCCCTACTCCCTACTCCCTACTCCCCGCACCATCTCCGAGATATGATCAATAACAGATCTAAATCAAGAGGTACCCCATGTCCCGTAGATGTCAGTTGACTGGTAAAAAGGCCAATAACGGCTATGCCGTTTCTCACTCCCACCGTCGGACTAAGCGCTTACAAAACGTTAACTTACAGGTTAAGAGACTTTGGTGGGAAGAAGGGAAACGCTGGGTTAAGCTGCGGATTTCCACTAAGGCCATTAAGACCTTGCATAAGAAGGGCCTGCAAGCCATGGCTAATGAAGCTGGAATTAATCTGAATCATTATTAGAGGGAGTAGGGAGTAGGGAGCAGGGAGTAGGGAGCAGGGAGTAGGGAGCAGGGAGTAGGGAACATTTTAAAACAGATATGATATATTAACCAGATAATTCATCATCTCCCCATCTCCCCACCTCCCCACCTCCCACACTCCCCACACTCCCCACACTCCCCACACTACCCACACTACCCACACTACCCATCTCCCCATGTTTTTTCTCTGGGGATGATGGGTTTTTGGCTTAATGTGGGTAGGTTAAGTCTATGGTTTTTTGGTAAAGGGGATATAGTCTGCCTTTAGAGGAGGTAGTAAACTTCTAAGCTAGTTAAACTGTTAACAAATCTCGGTTGTGTTTTTGGGAAATCTCGATAGTATAATTAAATATTTAATAATATTCTCTATTCGTAGGTAGACGTAACGCTATGGGGTTGACCGTTGATTGTTACCCCTTAGCTTCGTTAAACCATTTGATAGGACTAAGCATTAAGGTGTTTGACATTCATACAAGCTCAAAAGCTGTTATAGTCAACTCTTGCCTTTTGCCTTTTGCCTTTTGCCTTGCGCGTAGCGCTATATCATCTAGGGTGCTTGAACTAGTTCGTATTTAGGAATCTACTCAACAAATGTGACAGGAAAATCCCTATGTCAACCAGGAAGTCAACCAGGAAGAAGTTAGCGAATGCGATCGCAAAACTACTCCAACAAGTAGTCAAACTCTCTCAAGCCATCACCAAACCCTTGATGCGTTGGCTGTTGCGTAGCTTATTTATTTTACACCGTCGGTCGCGGGTGGCAACCGCCGGGTTTGTGTTGCCTACCGCGATTATGGTGACCTTGGTGGTAACCTTGCTGGTAACTGCCATTGTGTTGCGCTCCTTTGACCGGGTCAAAAATGCCAGTAATTATCGGGTCAATCAAGCGGTGTTCAATGCCGCCGCTCCTGCCATTGAGCGGGCTCAAGCAAAATTAGAAGCTTTGTTTGCTGACCCCACCCTTCCCCGCTCCACCCCATCAGAGGAAGCGTTGGAAAATGCCTTCAAGAATACCAAATACAACTTTGGTGATGAAACCCGTTTGACCCTCGAAGACGAAGACAGTGACGGCAACGTAAGCACCATAGACACTGCCTGGAGGTTTCCGGTTGATACGGATAATAATGGCAAATTCGATAGCTACACCCTCTACGGAATTTACTTCAAAAGTCCACAGCCAAATCAAAATCAAAATCAAAATCCATTAAGAAACCCAGAATCCAGAACCTCTGTACAAGCGAGAACGCCACCGATGGGGGAGTCGAACAACAGCGATCGATGTCAGCTAGCTGCTGACACTAGCGCTAGCTTAGTGGATAATTCTGGGTGGTTTAAGTCCGGATCAAAATTAAAGAAAAGTATATTTGTTTACACCGCAACGGTTCCGATTCTGGAAGATATAGGGGATTCAGCCTATGAAACTTACAAGGGTGAGGCCGGATTCTCAGCTCTAGAGTATCAGCAAGACCGAGCCAGAATTCCCCTGGTCAACAATGCCATTGTCTACGAGGATGATTTACAAATTACTCCTGGAGCTGGCATCCAGATTAATGGGCGGATTTTTACTAACGGGAACTTTCTCACTGGTAATCGTGGTGGAAGTAATGAGTATTTTCAAGTCAGTAGCCCGGAATCTTGCTACTACAAGGAAGAAAACAGCAAGATTATTGTCGGGGGCAATATGGCCTTTGGTCGTGTTGATCAGAATGATGATCAAAAGGGCGGAAAAATACATCTGTTCAATGGAAACGGAGCACCGAACACAAATGTTAACTTAGGCCAAAATGACAATAAATCTGTTGACGGACAACCCAAGGAGATTGGGGATAACAGCAAAGCCTACACTGAACGAATTAATCGTCTGGTAAAGGCTCAGTCTGCTCAAGGTAGGGATACTGACCCAGACGAAGTAAAGGAAAGGTACAAAGACTTTGAAGGAGAGGAACTTGACAGACAACGGCTCAAAGCTCTAAGGATATACTTCAAAGACCGCACCCGTCGTGTTCCCTATGCAGACGTTGAAGAGGGTGGAGACCCCGGAAATGCCACTCTCAAAGGTACTGGTAACGAGCTTCGTCCCCAGGATGATTGGATATTCCCTTATCAACCAGGTACTCAAACCAGTAACAATGAACTAACGCTCAATATCGAGGGAGGGGAGCTCAATCCTCCAGCAACGGAACCAGAGGTACAAGAGGGAGCAGGTAAGGAACTACAAATTGGCGATCGCGTTTTGATCGGTCATGGCTTACCTGCTCTATGGTGGGATGATCAGGCACAGCAATTCCAAGGTGCCAGAGCTAAACAAGACATTGGGGGTGGCGTTACGTGGAAGGACAGTGACGAGAATCGCTACCGCACTACCCAAGTCACTCCCTTGTCTGACTTAGGGGATACTGACCGCAATGGTTTCTGGGAAGCAGCAGCGGCCAGGCAACCTCGTCAGCCCCTGGAAGGTTATGGAGGATTGCGGGTAGTTACCGGTGCTGGGATTTATGTGGATGATGATCAGTTTGGGGATCCTGAGGCAAGCTTCCGCCGCAATAATAATACTGTTCCTCTTGACTTGCAGTCTTATTTGCCCCCTCCTGGTTGGGATATTAGGTTTGTGGATCCACAAAGTCAGGGTAACGATAACAGAATACAGCTAGCTGATATACTGGCTCAATTTGATCCAAGCGAACCCCCCATACTTGTCTGGCCAGATACCATGCCCATGCATGGTGGGGTAGGTGGTGATTTAACTGCTAATGATCCTCCTGATCCAACTATTACTGATGCTAACCAGAAAAGTGACCTCTTGATGAGGGCAAGTGCTGTTTATCACTACACCCAAAAAGCAGGCACTGACCCAGAACAAACAAACTTTGATCAATTACCGATTGCCTGTGTGAGTAGCTACTATGACCCCACAGATGAAAACTCCGCTAAAAATAGAGTTTCATCTGGGGGTGGGGATTGGGACGACCCAGAGCGATTTGATCCTATAAACGGAAGGTCTAACAATGGCATCGTTTACACCTTTCCCGGTAGAAATGATAGTGACCCAGCATTGGAACGACAAGCCAGATTAGTATTTCCCAATGGGCGTCTTGCCAATGAAGCCTTGAAAAGAGCGTTAGATACAGAGTCAGATCAGCGCACCCTAGCTGATAATTCAGCTATTGATACCGCAATTTGCGCCTTAGAAATCTTAAAAAACCCTACAGCTAACATAGATGATTCAGCGATCCCCCATGGGGCAGTTTATGAACAGTCCTTTTTGAATGCCAGACAAGTCCAGGATATTAATCAGGCTCCTAACACTCCCCATGAGTATGACCTAGGGATAGAAGACCGTCAGCCTCTGGAAATTCGGGCTACCGTCTTGGATCTCAATCTGCTCAGAACAACAGCAATTGCTGCATTACCCAACGACGGTCCCAGCCCAGAATTTCTGCTACCGGATAGCGGAGTTATCTATGCCACCCGTGATGATGCCTTACCAGACCTCAGTGATAGAACTGGAGATAGCCTTCAAGAAAATCTCAGCTCCAGTAGCGTAGACTTTACCCTAGACCCCACCCGCCGTCCCAATGGAATTATGTTACGCAATGGGACAGTCCTAGCCCGTCAAGAGCCAAACAAACCTAACTCATTTGACTTGACCGATCCCCCAGGAGCAGAGAAAGGGTTAATTTTAGCCACTAATTTGCCAGTGTATATCAAAGCCGATGACAACGTTATCAATAATGCTGATATAGCATCGGGCTTTAATTTGCACCAAACCCCTGGCGGAAATTTGGTGGAAGAGTTTACAGAGCAACTAACAGATGAGAAGTGGAATGATAACAATTTTTACGACCGTCGTAACACTCTGGATCCAAACTTTGCTTGTCGCCAAAATGATAATAGATTGCCGAAATGTAAACAAGGGGATTTGTGGCGACCAGCAGTAGTGATTGCGGATAGCGTTACTCTGCTGTCTAATAATTTTGAGTTTGGTTACCGCTCCGATGGGGACTATGACCTGAGGGGAATACCAATGGGTAGTAATTTGATAGATCCAAATGGGGATAACTTAACAAACCGTGTAAATGAGCCTCCTGGTATTGATCTGAATGCCAATGGTGTCCTAGGTGAGCCTCAGGTTCTAGAGTCTCAAATTGTCCAGGGTTATGATTTCAACGAAGATGGATTTTTATTCGATGAATTTAAAGTGAATGGAGAAGTCATTAATGAAGAAGACATTAACGTTGACCTGAATAGTAATGGTAATAAAACCGACACTAACCCTACGGAGTTTGAAATAACTGTTGCGGCAAGACTAAAACTTATTAATGGCATCTTTGACAACAATTTTGTCACTAGTGCCAACTGGTGGGATCCGTGGGGGGATGGCATTAATAATATTGATACTCCAGATGACAATGGCAACCCTCAACCTAGCATCGTACCCAATCCGGCTGATCCGAATCCTAGAAGAATAAACAGTTCCTACCTAAGTAATTTTGTGACTCCGATTCAGCGACGGGTGCTATTTCCAGAGTATGTGATGGAAATCTGTCGGAAAGTGCCGGTTTCAGCTTGTAACCCTAATGACTGGGTGGTTAGTGCACAAGATGCTAATCCACCGCAAAGGGCTAGTGACGTTCTGCAAACTAATATCGATCAACTTTTCTCCGGCACAACCGCAAGACCTGCCAGAAATCTTGAAGATCAACGCTATCCCCGTCGCATTGCTTTCCTAAGGGATCCTGACAATAACTTGGAGCTAGATAGCAATAATCGTCCGACTCCTCTCGGAATCGACGGACCTAATGGAACAAATGATAATGGGATTGTCCGACCTTACCCATACACTAATCCGTGGAATGGACCTCGATTAGCACCACATGCTCTGTGGTACAGAACAACTAGAAATCTCAATGACCCTAACCCTCCCAATTCTGCTCTAAGCTTCCGTACGGACAGACCACTGTTTTACCAAAAGCCATTACAGCAAACAGCTCCAAACGTAGGAACAACAGAGCAACCGATGTTGGTACCAGTTCTACAAGTTCACTCCCTGAGCGGTGAACCAGGAAACAACACTAACGCACTCCCGAGCACACAACAGGAATGTGTGGAAATCCAAGAGGGCTGGACACAGCGAGCCAATGAAGACGGAGAAACCTTCAATGTAGTGATTGCTTCCGGGGATAGTCCCCCAAACCAAACCGAAAATAATGGTGGTGTAGCTAACTTTGTCCGTTACCTAGAAAACTGGCAGAAAACGGTGCAAACTTGTGGGGCTAAAAATAGTATTCCGGCTCGGATCAGTGGCTCCCTAATCCAGTTCAAGCGTTCCGCCTATGATACAGCCCCATTCTGGCATGGCTCCCAGAACGCCCCTAATCAGCTAGTCCCCAGTCGATTTGGATACCAGATAGATGATGATGATCGACCCAGTGCAGCTTTCATGCCCTATGCCACTGCCGCTGGCCGACTGCCCTATTACATGGCACCCGAACGTCGATATGGTTTCGATGTTGCTCTTCTGACTCAGTTACCTGACCTATTCTCTGGCCTGTTTACCACTCCCTCAGCGGGAGACCCTGATGAGTTTTTCCGGGAAGTTGCCCGAGATGACCCATGGGTGGAAACTTTACTGTGTGCTGAAGACGATCAAGGAAATCTAGCGGTTAACCAGCGCTATTGCCGGAAATAAAAGGTTAATTGGTTGAAGGTTAATTGGTTGAAGGTTAATTGGTTGAAGGTTAATTGGTTGAAGGTTGAAGGTTGTTCGCGTAGCGTGGCCAAAGGCCAAGGTTGGAGGTTAATTGCCTGAAGGTTGAAGGTTGTTCGCGTAGCGTGGCCAAAGGCCAAGGTTGAAGTGATTAATCTCAGGGTGGTGGGCAGTGCCTAGCATCCTTATTTGCCAACAAATGAATTGCTCTGATGCACTGCCCACCCTACATCTAGATCTGGTTCCGGTTCCCCCCTTGTTAAGGGGGGTTAGGGGGGATCTAACACTCCCAATGAACCCAGCAGTGCTACTCCCTGGTTGGTGGGCAGTGCCAACCCAAGTCTAGGACAAGCTAATGAATATAACTCCAGCACTGCCCACCCTACATCTAAATCTGGCTCCGGTTCCCCCCTTGTTAAGGGGGGTTAGGGGGGATCTCACAGGGTGCATCTCCTAAAAGCTGTTTAACCAAGTGGTGCGTTACGGGGCGGACGATACCAAGACTGGCTAGGGAGCAAAAAATAAAGGCAAGTCCGCCCCTAACACACCCTACGAACTCTTGCCTATTGCTAGCATGCCTATTGCCTTTCTAAATCTACTCCCGACTCCCTTAATAATTAATAGTTAAACCATGATCAATCCCCAGAAGCAACAACCCCTTTGTCAATCATCAGATGCCGGTTTCACAATCATGGAATCCTTGATGGCAATGATGATTATTACAATTCTGATGCTTGGCATCTCACCCATGATTGTCTTAGGAGTGGCCAATCGAGTCCAGTCGCGACGAGTAGAACTAGCAGTGCAAGCGGCTAGAGCCTACATTGATGGTGTGCGGAGTGGAGCCATCGATCATCCCGAACACACATTAGAAATGGAACTTGATGGTGGAAAAAACAGAAGTGAATTTGCTAAGACTGAGGCTCCTAAACCATCAAATTTGACTTGTGATAAAAATGACTATTGCGATAATAAGTCCAATAAAAGTATTTACTGCGTAGATCTTGATGACGGTGTCTGTAGCAGTGACAGTTCAAGAGACTTAATCATCCAGGCATTTCGGAGTATCACTGCATCAGGAGACCCAGCTAATAATACTGATAAAAGCTACTTTCTGGGGGTGCGGGTTTACCGAGCTGATGCTTTTAAGGATCAAGGTGAGTTGAAGATTGGAGAGAAGGGGGATAAGGCGAAAGCTAGGGGACCTGGATTAAGCGATCGCAAAGCCCCCCTAGTGGAAATGACTACAGAAATTACCACAGGCACACCGAGTTATAGCCGTTTTTGCGATCGCCTAGGTTGTAACTAATACAGTAACTAATACGGTAATTACTATCAGAAATTACTGACATAAATCACAAGCAAAAACCCCAACCATGATTAGATTACTTAGAACCTTCCTCGCCCATCAACTTAAAACCAATAAGGCTAAGCTCAACCATGGCGGCTTTACCTTAATTGAACTTTTGGTGGCCATGATTGTTGCGGTACTGATCATAGCGCCACTATTGAGGTTTATGATTACTATCGTCGATACAGACCGTAAAGAGCAAGCCAAGGCTACTTCAGAACAAGAAATCCAAGCGGCTATGGACTACATAGCCAGAGACTTGGAGCAAGCAGTCTATATCTACGATAACTCTGGAGTGGAAAGAGACAATGCTGGAAAACCGGAGGAATCTGGAATCCGAAACCAAATCCCACCAATTGCTGCAGCACCAGGTTGTAACACAGATAACTGTCAACCTGTGCTGGTATTCTGGAAGCGGAAGTATTTTGATAGAACAGACACAGTCGATGGAAAAACTATTGGCGACTTTACCAATGAAAATGATACCTTTGTCTATGCTCTGGTTGCCTATTACTTAATCACTGATAAAAATGATACTTGGTCAGATATTGCTAGAATCGGTCGGTTTGAAGTTTATGATCAAGTCACCGATGCCACTTCAACTCAACCCAATGCAGTTGGTATACCTGCTAGCCCAGGCTTTCAATCCTTTAAGCTCAGTGATACAAGCGGAAGCAGCCTCAAGGAAAAGTTGAATCAGTGGACAAAAGGAGCTGGTAATTACGAGACTCAAGCTCAAATATTGGTAGATTACATTGACGTAATTGATGAAGATGACCCAAACAATAAAATAGAACCAGGTTGTCCAATTGTATTTCCCCAAGAAGCCCCTAATCTCTCACAAGATGAAATCCAAAAGAAAGAAGAAGCTTTGCAGGTTCCAAGTAACCTAAACGGTGGTTTTTATGCTTGTGTGGATGCAGAAAAAAGAATAGCCCAAGTATTTTTGAGAGGGAATGCTTTAGCTCGGCTCAAGAATAAGAAAGAGGACTATGAATACCAACCAAACCGGTCTAGCTATTTCCCGACCGTAACCATGCAAATTGAAGGACGCGGTTCCTTAGGACTATGAATACAAAGAAGACCGGTCTTGCTATTTTCCTACTGTAACCATGCAAATTGAAGGAAGGGGTTTCCTTATAGTATCTATCTAGTTTGATTAATTATATGTTTAAATTTTACAGAAAAATCCAAAATTATCAAAGGCTAAACCATAAACCAAATAAGGATGCTGGATTCACCTTTATGGAATTACTGATAGTAATTTTAATGGTAGGAATTTTATCCTCCATTGCTGCTCCCAGCTGGCTGGCTTTTGTGAATCGACAACGAGTGAATAAAGTACATGAAAGAGTATTAAGTGTTATCCAAGAAGCCCAGCGACAAGCTAAAAATAAAAAACTCAGCTACAGCGTTAGTTTTAGGATGAACGACGGAGTTCCAGAAGCTGCAGTTTATCAGGATAAGAATAATAAGGGGGAAGACAACACACCAGAGACCTTTCAATGGCAGAGTTTAGTTGGTGATTTAGGGGTCAAACCAGACCAAGTTTGGGTTGGTACAAACCTAATTGATGACAACAAATCTGGCGGAACGTTATCGATTTTGGAAGATCAGAAAACAATTACCTTTGATAACCAGGGCGTTCTAGAAAATCCAGACATTGGAGATGGCTTAGCTATCGTAGTCGCTGTTCCCGATTCTAAAGAAAAAGATAACCCTATTAAAGCAACCAAGCGATGTGTAATAGTAAAAACTATCTTGGGTGCCCTACAAACTAAAACAAAAGGGGACTGTCCTTCTTCAACATAGTGGTGAGTGGGTTAGAAAAGTAAAAGGTCAAACTTAAATCAGGGTGATACTCCATGCAATTCAATAGCCAACAGGGGGATCAATCCCGAGCTGATGCGATTGCGCTACGCGCACGCTGCGCGATCGCTGGATTCACTCTACTGGAAACTATTCTGATAGTGTTGGTAGTTGGACTATTGGCTGCGATCGCAACCCCCAGCTGGCTTACTTTTATCAATCATCTACAGCTCAACATAGCCCAAGACCAAATCTACCGAGCTATGCGGATTGCCCAAAGCAACGCCAAACGAGACAAAGAGATCTGGCAAACTAGCTTTCGAGAAAAAGATGGCATTGTCCAGTGGTCAATTCACCGAGCTATGGGAAAAACATGCATTTTAGATCAAGTCCATTGGCATAGCCTTAGCCCTAGCATCGCCATCTACAAAGACAAAAATAAGAAAGGTAAATCCGAGACTACCCTAGCCAAACCAAAGGGAGACTGTTCAAGAACTGGACCATGGCGAGTCCAGTTTAACGACAGAGGAAACACCAACGGACAACTGGGACAAATCACCCTAATCACCAAGAACAATAGCACCACCCAACGTTGCGTTTACGTATCGACCCTAATCGGAGCCCTGCGCAAGGGTAGATATCATCCTAAACCGAATAACAGTAAGAAGTATTGTTATTGAGGGGAATCATAGCGCTACGTTCAGGGAACAGGGAGCAGGGAGTAGGGAGTAGGGAGCAGGGAGCAGGGAGTAGGGAGTAGCGATACAGCGCGGTCTTGGGAAGTTGTTGATATGGCTCCCCATCTCCCCATCTCCCCATCTCCCCACACTTCCAAAAGTGCTCCACTACTGTAACTCTGACTGAGTCTTCTGATCATCTAGCTTTAAAATCAACACCCCGAGGGGTGGCAAACACAAATCTAGGGAATAGTGATGATTGTGGAAGAACCATTCATCTGTCCACTTACCCCCTAGATTACCCATATTACTACCACCGTACTGGCGAGCATCACTATTGAGCAATTCCTTGTAGAATCCCATCTCTGGCACTCCTACTCGATAATGACTATGGGGCTGAGGGGTAAAATTGCACACTGTTACAATAAACTCTTCCGAATCGTGAGCATAGCGAATGAATGAGACCACACTATGGCGATTGTCACTACAATCAATCCATTCAAACCCGTCCTGGTCAAAATCCTGAGTATAAAGCGCCGGTTCGCTACGATACAAATAATTCAGGTCACTAATCAACTGCTTTAAATTTTTATGGGGTTGATATTGCAACAAATCCCACTCCAAATCTCCCCAGACATTCCACTCACTCCACTGACCGAACTCCATACTCATAAATAGAGTTTTCTTACCTGGGTGAGCAAACATATAAGCATACAGACAGCGGAGATTAGCAAACTTGAGCCACTCATCCCCAGGAATTTTCCCAAGCATATTACTCTTGCCATGAACCACCTCATCGTGAGATAGGGCAAGCATATAATTCTCAGCATGGTTGTACCACATGCTGAAGGTAACATTATTCTGGTGGAACTTGCGAAACCAGGGATCCATACTAAAGTAATCTACCGTATCATGCATCCAGCCCATATTCCACTTCAGATTAAATCCCAAACCTCCTAAATAATTTGGCCAAGACACCATCGGCCAATCCGTTGACTCTTCCGCAATCGAGAGAACACCGGGATAATAACCAAAAATCACCTGATGAGTTTGCCTGAGGAAATCCACCGCTTCAAGATTTTCCCGACCCCCATACTGGTTTGGTATCCATTCTCCATCCCCACGTAAATAGTCCAGATAGAGCATAGATGCTACGGCATCCACCCGCATCCCATCAATGTGGTACTTATCAAACCAGAACAAAGCGTTAGCTACCAGAAAATTCCGCACTTCGTTACGGCCATAGTTGAAGACTAAGGTTCCCCACTCCTGATGTTCACCTTTACGGGGATCGGCGTATTCATAGAGATGAGTACCATCAAAGAAAGCCAAACCATGACCATCTTTGGGAAAATGACCGGGTACCCAATCCAAAATTACCCCAATCCCATTTTGGTGGCACTGGTCGATAAAATACATCAAGTCTTGTGGGTTACCATAGCGCGAGGTACAGGCATAGTAACCAGTAACCTGATAGCCCCAAGAGCCATCAAAGGGATGCTCGGCCAGGGGCAAGATTTCGATATGGGTGAAGCCCAATTCCTTGATATAAGGAATTAATTTTTGGGCTAGTTCTCGGTAAGTCAGGAAACGGGCTCCTGGTTTGAGGTCTGAAACGGTTACGACCGTTAGGATTTCACCATTTGCTCCCTGAGGAAGTTCAGCTGAAGAACCATGAAGCCAAGAGCCCAGATGTAGCTCATAGACAGAAATCGGTTGCCTCAAGGAGTCAGTGTGACGCCGATGCTCCATCCAGTCGTGATCATGCCACTGATAGTCATCCAAGTCGGTAACAATAGAAGCAGTTTTCGGTCTGACCTCTTGTTGGAAACCATAGGGGTCAGATTTTTCGTAGATATGACCTTCGGAATTTTTAATCTCGTACTTGTAGGGTTCTCCCACTCCCAGTTCAGGAATAAATAGTTCCCAGATACCAGTAGCCCCTTTGCGCATCTGATGTTGACGCCCATCCCAATGATTAAAATCGCCGATGACTGAAACATTACGAGCATTAGGTGCCCAAACCGCAAAATAGACTCCCTCAATCCCATCAATTTCTGTAGGATGAGCCCCCAGTTTCTCGTAGATGCGGTGATGATTCCCTTCCGCAAATAGGTGCAAATCAAACTCGGTTAGTTTGGCAGAACGGAAACCATAGGGGTCATAGCTAACCCATTCGCGTCCGCCTTTTTTAATCCGCAGTTGGTAATTAGCCAGCCGAGGTGTCTCAATCTCCACCTCAAAGAAGTGAGGATGGTGTACCGATTGCATGAGGTAAGACTTCCTTTCCGTTGGCAGAATTACCCATGCTGCCTCTGAATTTGGTAGATAAGCCCGCACTACCCAACTAACGTTACCATCCTGCTCACATTTATGAGAACCAAGCACTTCAAAGGGGTCATGATGTTGGTTTCCTACTATCTGGTCAATTTGTTCGGGAGTAATTCTTGAAGACATTAAGGGTATACAGGTCTGGGAGTATTACCGTTAGAAGGGAAGGATTGTCCGGAACAAATCGCTCAGTTGCAGCAGAAAAATCAATTCTCGAATCTTGGGGTCAAGGCCAGGGGTGGTTGAGCGTTGTGCTATGGCATCTTGCAGTTGGGCGTATTCAGCGGCACTCATTGGCTTGCCATCAAGAGGCGATCGCGCTTCAATAATAATCTCAGTTCTCAACACCTCTTCCGGTACATCCTCCGGAGGTGGTAAACACCAAGCTGGTCTAGCTAGAAGTATAGCGATAGTTAATTCTAGGCCAATTCCTAACAATTTCAACAATTTAGCCATCACCAAAACGATTGAGTCGTTAAATTGAGTCGTTAATCAAATCCTATCTCAACCTATTCACGACTGGGTGTGGCGTCTGGATTTATAAGCTTGGCTTTGTGATTTATTTACAGGAATTTCGTTACCATGATTTCGTTACAGGGATTTCCATTGATGGGATTGGCCTATGGCAACGCTACGGGATTAGCCTATGGCAACGCTACGGGAACGCACGCTTTGCCCGTTTGTTTCCTTTTTTGCTCTAACCTTAAGGTTATGGCTAGGGTTATCGGTGCGCTCAGGTTTTTTTTCTGATTTTTACTAATTACTTCTAGGATATCACAAATCCCCGTCTGTCCCTAACTAAGGATTCCTCCTGAATCTGAGCTGATGCTAAGATAGGTGCGTTCTAACATCATCTTTCTAGCCTTACTTTGAGTAAAACTGCTACCAAGTTAATCCTGTTCAGCAGCACTTCTTGAGTTAGCTGACCAGCCTAAGACCTCTGAAGCTGACGGGGTGACAAACAGCCTTGAAAGCCTTACAGGGTGACCGGGTGTGGGGTGAAGGGTGTAGGCGAAGATCAGGAGCTGGCTAGGTGGCGACGGGACGGTTGAATCAGGTTCCGGACCGATTGTTATCCCACCGACTCACTCCAAATTCCCTGTCAGCCATGCAAAGCGCGAGTGGGGGAAACCACGGCAGTCGCTGGGGGAACGGCAGTCGCTCATGGGGGAAACCACGGCAGTCGCTCATGGGGGAGACCCCCAAGACCGCGCTGCCTCCCCAAGACCGCGCTGCCTCCCCAAGACCGCACTGCCTCCCCAAGACCGCGCTGCATCGCTTTTATTTTCCCCACCCCCTACCCCCCACACCCCACACCCTGTTTAGTTTAATGCCTTGTTGTCACCCCCTGAGCCTCTGAAGTCTAGGTTACTGGTAAGGGTTAAGGTTCCTAGCTTAGGGTCAAATATACACTTCTTTGCTCTAGAACTAGGTCTTTAAACGGGGAGTAATCTACCGCCAGTAACTTTAGCACGGGCATTGGTTACATCTTGCTTCAACGGCAAAGGATAGGCATTGTCAGGGGCTCAAACCCCGAAAGAGTTAAGAACTGCACCTGTTCTGGTTCGCCATCAGAAAGTCAGTCAGTAGTCTCGGCCACCAGATTGTTTTCCTGCCCTGATTAAAAGTTACCGGTTTGCCATAGGTGTTTCCAATAACTAAGGAGTTTTTTATGAATGCTGTTCCTCGCTCTGCTCGCACTCAAAGAAATCGGTCTCAGCAATCATTGGCTATTTCAAAAGATCAACGTTCTAGAATAGCACGACCACCAACACATACTATGATGTCACCGAAAAACCCTAACCCAAAGGTTGAAAACCTGAGTGTTTTGCAGCAGCAAACACCAATTTTGTTGAAAGCCTTACTATTTTTAAAACTTGGCTCAGATATAGTAACATTTGCACTAATTGCTACTGCGGTCACAGTTTATTCCTGGACAGTTTACAGCCAGCAACAATGGACCCAAGAGTATCGTAAACTAGAGGAGCTGCAAAGAGATGAGCGCAATATGACAGCAACAACGGAAGTAATCAAAGATCAACTCGCTCAACAGGCTGAAAATCCAGCTACAGGGCTGGTTACTCCCAAACCAAGTAATACAATTTTTCTCAAACGAGCTCCTGAACGTCCTCAGCCTCAGCCATTTACCGCCTTCACCAAACCTCCTGAGCCAAAACCCAAGAAAATCACACCCCTGGGTTACTAGTTTTTTGCCTAGGGATAGGGTGAATGGGGGTAGGGAAAAATCTGTTTAAAAATCTATTTAGGTATATTTAGTCAAGTATATCTGTTTATGTATATTTAGTTAGGTGTATTTAGTTAGGTATATTTAGTTAAGTATGTCTGTTTAAGTATATTTATTTAAATATATTTATTTAAGTGTGTCTGTTTAGGTATATTTAGTTAGGTATATTTGTTAAAGATGATAGTCAGGTGAAACAGTATGAAGCCCGGTAAGTCACTGGGAAACAACCGTCTGAGACTGCTAATGATATGGGTAATAATGATGGCAGGCGGCAGTGGGCTGTTGCTAAATTTATACCGTTTGCAAGTTTCAGAGGCATCGTCCCTAGAGGAAAAAGCACGACGGCAGCAAATGGTCTATATGCGGCCCTTCATACCTCGCCGTCCTATTGTTGACCGCAAAGGCAATGTTTTAGCCATCGACAGACCTGTCTATACATTATATGCTCACCCGAAGTTGTTCAAAAAATCCTTACAGGAAATTGCTGCTTTGCTGGCTCCGATGATCAAAAAAACACCAACAGATTTGGAGGAGCTGTTCGGTAAACGCAAAAGTGGTATTCGCTTGGGCAATACGATCTCAGAAGCGATCGCAGACCAAATTGCTCGGTTGAACTTAGATGGTTTAGAGTTGATTCGACAATACTCCCGCTTTTATCCCCAAAATGAATTGGCATCGGATGTGGTGGGCTATGTAAACATTTTCGATCATCGGGGTCAAGCGGGTCTAGAATACACCCAAGAAAAGTTCCTAGAACGGGAGGTAAGAAACATCCGACTGAGCCGTGCTGGGAATGGAGCCTTGATGCCAGGTCATGTGCCAGAAGGATTCATGCACCTTGATGACCTGCGGCTACAGCTAACTATCGATACTCGCCTGCAACGAGCAGCTCGCTCTGCCCTCAAGCAAACCATCAAGAAGTTTAATGCAGAGCGTGGCAGTATCATAGTGATGAATGTACACGATGGTTCCTTGTTAGCCCTAGTTTGTGAGCCAACCTACAACCCCAATCAGTACTCGAAATTCGATGTGAGTTTGTTTAAAAATTGGGCACTGTCAGACTTGTATGAGCCTGGTTCGACATTCAAACCCCTAAATGTTGCGATCGCATTAGAAACTGCTACCATTACAGCCCAAAGCTTGTTCAACGACACTGGTAAGATTCAAATTGGCGAATGGCCGATTCTCAACCATGACTATAAATCAGTAGGTGCTCGGGGCATGATCAATCCCAGCAAGATTTTGCAACATTCCAGCAATGTGGGCATGGTGCGGATGATCAGAAAGATGAGACCTGAGGTTTACTATGACTGGTTAGAGAAGCTAGGCTTAAAGCAAAAAGTGGGAATTGAGTTACCAGCTGAGACCGCTGGACAGCTCAAAAGTAAGTACAAGTTTAAAGTTTCCCCAATTGAACCAGCTACGGCTTCCTTTGGTCAAGGCTTTTCCTTAACCCCAATTCAACTAACTCAGATGCAAGGTGCCCTTGCCAATGGCGGTAAGCTAGTGACTCCCCATGTGGTTCGGGGACTATTTGACACCAAAGGGAATCCCCACTGGCAACCACGCCGTCCTGCACCGAGACGAGTATTTTCCCCCAACACTACTCGGACAGTGCTGGAAATGATGGAAACTGTAGTAACTGATGGTTCTGGAAAGGCCTCCCGCATTCCTGGTTATCGGATTGCTGGTAAAACCGGTACAGCTCAGAAAGCCAGTCCTACTGGCGGCTATTACAGCGATGCCAAGATAACCAGCTTTGTGGGAATTTTGCCCGTAGAATCTCCCCGCTATGTAATCTTAGCAGTAGTCGATGAACCCCAAGGCATTGCCTTTGGTTCTACCGTAGCTGCACCATTAGTCAAATCAGTTATAGAAGCACTGATTGCCATTGAGCGGATTCCACCATCCTCACAAAATTTCCGGCAGTAGGGAAACTTTGTTTTCAAATCACTAGAGTTCAAGCTCTAGTTTGACTTGTCCGCACCTGGGCTAATAACTGATCAGTGTTAGTTGCTGCTGGTTTACAACTCAGGCCCTGACAAACTAAACCAATAACAGAATCTGGCAGATGGGTATCTAATTGATAAACACTGACGGGGAAATACTCACAGATGAGGGAGGTAAGTTGCTCAGCACCAGCGCGAATCAGAGTGCAATTGCGGTACCAATCTAAAGCAGTAAACATACTGGGACAGGATTGAGGGGATGTGTTGAGCACGCTACTAAATGCTTTCAAGGCTTGCTCTGCTCGGTCAAGGTATTGGAGATTTTCAGTGAGTAAAGCCAGACGTACTAGGTTTGCGATCGCTACCCCATTGGCAGATGGTGTCGCATTATCCGTATAACTGCGCTCGTGTACTAACAGTTGATCACTAGCGTCACTGGCAGCATTATAGTAACCACCATTATCCACACTCCACAGCAATTGATCAAACTCTTCCTGAACCTTAACCGCTTTCTCTAGCCAACTGGCGGGTGACAGGTTGGTCGGTTGCAGGTTTGAACCTTGGCCTATTGGCCAAGGTTGTTCTACTGACAAACTTGCCTGATGTAAATCCAGTAGAGCTTTGATAAACAAGGCATAATCCTCAGACTGAGCCAGCACTGCCGGTTGACCATCATAGTTTAGTCGGTGTAATCGTCCTGCTACCCATTGATTGTTGAGGATGAATTGAGCAGCAACTGTTGCTAGTTGCCAATAGTCCGGTTCATGGAACACACTATAGCCTCGCGCTAGACCAGAAATCATTAAGCTATTCCAGGCAACAATCATTTTGGTGTCCGTTACTGGTGGAATTCTACCGAGCCAGTTCCGGGTTTTGGCCTCTTGATTGCTCTTGGCTGGTGGAAAGGTTTCCAGAAGATCCGGTTTGGCACCATAACGTGCTTCAAACAGTTTAGCCAAAGCAGCTTCAGTGTTCTGGGAAAACTGATCTGGGTAACGGCGCTGCAACACATTCTTGCCTTCAAAGTTGCCCTCTTTGGAGATAGTAAATTCCTCCTCAATTGCAGTCAACTCCGATGGGGTGAGCAGTTGTTCTAGTTCTGAATAACTCCAGACATAAAACGCCCCTTCTTCAGGTTCAGTGTCTGCTGGGGTCGCGAAATTATCTGCATCTTGAGCAGCATAAAAGAAACCTTCTTCAGCAGTCATTTCCCGCTTGAGCCATTGAACTGTTCCTGCGATCGCTCGTTTAAAGGCGGCTTCCTGAATCCCTGAACTCCACAAATCTACCAAGTACTCCATAATCTGCCCATTGTCATAGAGCATTTTTTCAAAGTGGGGTACTGTCCAAGTAGGGTCAACTGTGTAGCGATGAAACCCCCCAGCTACATGATCGTAAATACCCCCCTGAGCTAAGTCTAATCCCCGCTTTGCACAAGCCTGCTCTGGGTTATACTCCGATGCCCAATCGAAGCGAGTAACCCGTAGTGCCATACTCCCATAGGGAATCATTGGGAAACGTGGACCTGGATTGAGAGCATTAACGACACCCACACTAACTTGCCCACCGAGAAAGAGCAAATCATCACCAAGCTGCTCTGATTCGGGTAGTACTGCTGCGTGTTGGAGGTATCCCAGGATGTCTTCTTTGAAACTGTTAAGCTTGCCTTTTTCTAAATCATAGAAGCGACGAATTGATTGGAGCAACTGCAAAAAACCCGGTCGTCCGTAGCGTGGTTCCACAGGGAAGTAGGTACCTCCATAAAAGGGTACCAAGTCATCCGGTGTCAGGAAAATATTAAGGGGCCAGCCTCCTTGACCTGTCATCATCTGCAATGCTAGCATGTAAATGCTATCAATATCCGGCCTTTCTTCCCGGTCTAACTTAATTGGTAGAAAATTAGCATTCATATACTTGGCAATTGCCTGATTGGAAAACGCTTCGCCCTCCATCACCGTACACCAGTGGCAGCTAGAGTAACCGATAGACAGGAAAATTGGCCTATCTTGTTTTGTTGCCGTTAATAGCGCTTCTTCACACCAAGGCCACCAATCAATCGGATTTTCAGCATGCTTACGTAGATAAAGGCTTTGGGATTGGGCAAGGCGGTTAGTCATTGCAGCTTCAGTAGTCGCTTCCCCTTCAGTCTACCTTGGTGAGTACTGAATCATTGATATATTTGCCGTTACTTATTTGGTAAGCATTCAGCGGTCAGCCGTCAGCCTAATGGTGACCTAACAAAGATTAAACCAATGCTTACTTGTTTTATTCAAAAGCTGAGAGCTGGAGCTCAGAGCCGAGAGCTGAGAGCTGAATGCTTAAGTTATTTGTGATTCACTAGGGTTCTCAAGGTAGTTATAGCAGTCGAAGTAAAGCTCAAGACATATTTCTGCTCCCTGCTCCCTACTCCCTGCTCCCTTTCAACCAAAATACTCTGTCCTAAACTATACTTCGGTTACTATACAAATGACCAATGACCAATCACTCCTAAACTTTGGTTTCCTCAAGAGTATTACCAAAGTAATGATGATAGTAATCATAGGCTCTGGTTGTGTAACCTTTTAAACCATTAGCAACTATACCCAATACTGTGCTATGAGCAATTCTCAATTCCGAGAGAGCTTCTTTGAACAAAATTTGGTTAGCTTTGCCTAAACCTACCACCATCAATATCCCATCGGTATTAGGCTCCAGAAGTCTAGCATCCGCCAGACCAAGTAGGGGAGGGGTATCAAAAATTACCAGCTCAAACCGCTCTTTGAGATATTGAACTAAATTTTGCATCTTTGGGGAATTGAGAAACCGGGTAGGGTCGGGGGAAATTTGACCAGCAGTTAGGACAGAGAGATTTTCCTCTAGAGGCGATCGCTGAATCACATCATCAACCTTGATTTCGCCAGAAATAACATCGCTCAGTCCCCACAAATTAGGTAAATCCATCTTCTGATGAATCTCAGGAAAGCGCAGATTACCATCCACCAGTAAAACCTTTTGCCCCATTGCTGCTGCTGCCAGGGCTAAAAATATAGCCGTAGTGGATTTACCATCTGCTGGTTCAGCAGAACTTACCACTATAGCGCTAATGGGTTTCTCAGAATACAGACATTGGAGATTAACTTGGAGAGAGCGAAACGCCTCTAAAACAGGAGAAATCTGGTAAGTACCAGATCCCACGCCGAGTTGTGGAGCTTCCGCTTCCGGCTCAGGTATTATGCCCACACCAGTAACGGTAGTGCATTTCTGGAGTTCTTTTTTAAAGGGGATTGTGCCTAATATTGGTAAGCGAGTATAATCTTTGATATCGTCGGTGCTGTTCAGTAAGTGATGTAACTTTTCTGCTAAAAACCCAGCTGTGGCACCTGCAACTATCCCTGCTACTGCACTTAGGAGCAAAGTATCAGGCAAATTGGGGGATATTGGTTTTTGAGGTTGTTGCGGCTCGACAATTGTCTGCCAAGGGATGCTGGTTTTAGCTGATTCAAGTTCCAAAGTTTCCCGAACTGACTCAAAGCGGTTTAGGCTTTCTGTTACTACCTCAATCTTTTGCTTGACTTCTGTATATCGGTCGGCAATCACAGCTAGTTGTTTGAGTTGTTCACTCATCAGACTTTCTCCTTTAGTGATGGCGGCCTGGCGCATCTCTAAAACCTTAATTTGGTTCGCCGTCTCTACTAGCTGCTGAATCAAATTTAGGCGAAGTTTACTTGAAGAAGCCGATTGAGGATTGCCACTCAACCCCTGCATACGGCTAGTCATCACCCTTTCTGCTTCCTGACTTAACAGGGGGAGTAAATTTTGCTGTTGTTGTCTTAATCCTTTAAAGGTAGATTGGTTTTCCTTGAACTGTGCCAAATCCAACACCATCTGACTTTCTACAGTAGAAAGTTGGCTGAGCAATTGTTGGTAACGGGGTGTTTCTATAAGGTTAGCTACTGCTGCCGCTTGCTGTGAGGATAGCCCCAACTGACCTTTGAGTTTCCCATACAGTATAATCCTGTCTCGGAGCTGAGTTTGGGTAGCTTGTCTGTGTTCGACAATACCATTGACCCGATTCGTCAACAGTTGACCCTGAAGTTGTGGATTAATCAGGTTGTACTTCTGCTGGAGTTGCTGGAGTTGTAGCTGAAGCTGATTAATTTGTCCTTGTATTTTCGGCTGCTGATTCGAGACAAATTGAATGCCTTGTCTGATGCTAGCCTCTTGTTGTTGCTGAGAGTACTCGATGTAGCCCAAAGCAACTTTTTCCAAAACAAATTGAATTCTTTCCGGGTCTGAATCTTGGTAGGCAACTTCTAAAATTTTGGTTTCTCGCAGTCGGGATACCATCATTCCTTCCCGGAGAGTATGATAGTTTATTTCTGGATATTGGGTTTGAATTTGCTCCACAATCTCAGACATAACCTGAGGAGAGCTTAATACCTGAATTTGAGTGTCATACTCGAAACTTTTAGTTGGAGCAGCAATGCTATTTACCCCGGGTTTGCCCTGCAACTCCAACGGGTCTTCACCAGATATGGGTTCGAGTAACAGCTGGAATTTGCCTTCATAGATCGGAACTGCACTTAAGGTTTTGGCAATAATTCCGGATGTCACAGTAAGGGCCACCCCTGCCATCAAGACAGCTCGACGACGAGCAGCAGCTAATATACGACGCAGATCGAGTTTGCTGGCTTCCAAGTCATAGGCTCCCCCTGTTAGTTGTGGAGAAGTTCGATACTGCTGTTGACCACTATGGTTAGATAGGGAAGGCTTATAAGCTCCTTGGGAACCCATAATTCAAGTTCTTCTTGGTACTTGGGGATTGGGAATTGGAGATTGGATAACTGGTAGGATGCATAAACCCTAGTTACATGCTAGTTACAGGAACATCGGAAATGATCAGCGCGGCTTTGTGATCAGTATCGATTAGCCCGAAGGGCTACGCTACGCGAACAGCAATAACCTTGAATTTTCCTTGCTTGAAGGTGAAAACAAGAAAGTTCATGTAACATAATTCCTCAGCAAGAGGCAATCGCAAAGAAAATAGAGGATATCCAATTTACCAAACTTTCCCAATTTACAGATACAAGAGTTCTGTCACCCATCAGGATGAATAAGATGAAGGAAAAAGGCAAAAGGAATAGTAGCTTCGTGACATACTCCCACACGCTCATCAAAGATTACAGTGTGGGCTTCTTACCAACTCCACCTAACGGGAACGGATATTCGGTAAGCTTTATTAACGACACGGTCAGAAGTTACCGCAAGAATAGGGCAGCCTTTATGGTTAGTCGGTTATGGGTAAAGGGTTAAAACTTTATGATTAAGGCTGCCCTATTCTAAGGTTTCCTCTCCGGGATGCCCCGACCCGCCGGAACAATAAATAAGTTCTATTTTTAGTAAGTAGGTGGCGGTTAGCTCTTAATTTGTCTTCCCTACTTCTTTTATTATAGACGATCGTAATTGTTCCCTATTACATAAATATCTTGTGCAAAATTAATCCCACACTCATGCTGCGCATGTTCGTTGTGGGGCTTCTTTTGCTAGAAGCTAACTTTGTCCTTTAACCTTTGAGATCTATCCTGATTGCCAGGGAATGAATGTGCCCAATAGATTTCAGGCACTAGTTGTTGCTAAATTCTCTGATTTGGCTTCCAGCAAGCTCTCATAGAGCTGACTCAGCTGATGGGCAACACCATTCCAGCTAAACATATTTTCTACCCTTGCTCTTGCCCCTAAACCAAGTTGATTTTTCCAGTCGTGATCCGAGAGAATCCGATCGATAGCAGCTGCAAAAGCACCAGCATCTTTGGGTGGTGCCAGTAAGCCAGTTTCTTCAGATACAACGGTAAACTGAAGACCACCGACATCACTAGCTACTACAGGGGTGGCACTAGCCATGGCTTCGATGGCAACTAAACCAAAAGGCTCGTAGTGACTTGGTACTACGCAAACATCAGCTGCAGCATAATAAGCTGGCAGTAGTTCATCAGGAATGCGTCCAGGAAATGTAGTGATAGTTTGCAGTTCCAATTCAGCTACAATCCCTTCAATGCGATCGCGTTCCATACCATCTTTCTCACCAGGACGAGAACCACCACCAATAATCAGCTTTAAGTTAGCATCACCCCGTAACTTGGAGGAACCAACAGCTCGAACTAGGGTTTCAATGCCCTTGCGTTGGTCAAACCGTCCCACGTAAAAGATGATTTTGTTTTCAGGGCTAAGCCCAAGTTTTTGCCGTGCTTCTTTGCGGTTAATCTTGCCAAATCGGTCAATGTCGGTACCACAGGGAATAATATCAATGTCGCCCTTACTTGAAACTAGCGTACGCATGTGTTCTTGTTCTTGGGGAGATGTAGCCACAATGCGTTCTGCTGTTTCTAGCACTGCTTTTTCTATGTCCAAGCGAGTCGCAGCAATCTTCGGAATTGTTTCTACTGACTCGTATTTAACTGCGCCTAGGGAGTGATAGGTGTGAAGTTGAATGAGCGATGCAGCGCGGTCTTGGGGGTTTCCCCCATGAGCGACTGCATCAAGAAGGGATTGACGCTTCTTCCACTCCATACCTACCCAAGCCGAAAGCCAGTAGTTTGTATGTACTATTGAGTAGTGAATGCCTGATTGCTCCTGAAACTTAAGCAGTTGGGTTAAAAACTCACCGCAGTATTCAAAAATCTCTTGCCGTGGCACAAATGCTTTTGGACCAGCAGTTAGGCGAATAGTGCGACAACCTGGAGTATGTTCAACAATTGTGGCTTGATTGGAACTGGAGAGGCGAGTAAACATATCGACCTGCCACCCCTGCTTAGCAAGAGCTTCACCCACTTGGCGCACATACACATTCTGTCCTCCAGCTTCTTCCTTACCGATTTCTATCGCTGGATCTCCGTGAACGGAGATCAGAGCAATGTGCTGTGTATTTTTCGTATTCATAGGCTTTTTTGATGTTGGAGCTTACAGAAGGTTTTCAGGTATGGGGAGTCTGACCTCTATCCGGCTAAACCCTCAGCGTCGAGCTTTTACACACTCACTTAACAAATTTTAACCTCTCAGGTGTGCTTAACACATCAGTGGGTGAAAGTAAATTTTTAACAATTTTTTTACAAAAATGATAATTTAAGTCGGGATATTATATGGTAATATTTTCGTTTCAAGATGCTTCTGGGCTTTCACGCACGCACTTCTTAATAGTTGGCTGAATCTCTCTCACTTAAAAATAGTGGATCTCTCAGCGATGCAGAGGTGCGACCCGTGGCGAATTTAATTACGGGTCAAGCGCACCATTACGGTCTTGGGGAGGCAGCGCCTTCATGGGGGGGTTTCCCCCCGGAGACGAAACCTGTTTATTGTGGAGCCTTTATAGTTAGCAGGTTATGCAGATGCATGGTTAAATGTTTTTTAATAGCGATGCAGCTTCGGAACAGGGGGTTTCCACGGGGCAAACAGCGGTGCGGACGCAGGTTCCGCACACAGACCCATGCGCCATGAGCGACTGCATCAAGACAAGGCGACCCTATCTTACGGTAACTTCAAACCATGAGCGACTGCCGTGGTTTCCCCCACTCGCGCTTTGCATCAAGACAGAGATTGGGAGAGTCCGAGAGTCATCATAAATTTTCGTATTGCATTTTCCTATTGCAGTGGTGTGAGCGATTAGCCCGAAGGGCTACGCTACGCGAACGCTCATAGTTTCTGATCATAAAATTTACCAAAAATTGTGGGTCTAAAGCCCCGTCCTTATAGGACGGCTTTCTTTTTAAGTTAAAACTTGACACTTTTCACGAAGCGTGTTATTATAAGGAGATAACAAAAAAATTAATACTCTAGATAAACATTATCTTAAAATAAGTAGACAATGTAAAAAACAAGCTAAGAGATGAGCATGTTGCAGCCATCAAATCTAACGATTTGATCGTCTATGAAAATCTAAGATTAAAAAAAATTGTTTATCTAAATTTGTTAACTAATTTAGGTACGGTGGGGCACACCGAAACCTAGGTCACAGACCAAATACGCTTAGGTCGAATTGTCCTCTACCTTTCCTGGTTCCGACCTGGCTTGGCAAGACAGCTCGTTGAAGTAAGAATCCCCGTCCTTCCAGGGCGGGGAGTGTCAAAAGCTCAAAAATGTGCTATCATGGATAGACACCACCTTGGAGAGGTGGCTGAGTGGTCGAAAGCGGCAGATTGCTAATCTGTTGATAGGTGCGTAAGGCCTATCCGAGGGTTCGAATCCCTCCCTCTCCGTTGAGTATCCTCAACTGGCAAAAATAAAACTTTCGTTGCTTGGAAAAGCGGTGCGGCCCCGCGCTTTTTCAAAGCGCTAGGGAACGGGCACCAAGAGATCTGGAAAATTTGATTAAGTAACGCAACTAAACCCCAATAAATAGGTATAAAACGGTTTTTAACCGTACCAAACCGACATTGACGTTTTGCTAGCGCTAGAAATCTATGTAATCTAAATCAAGAAAGAAGACACACCAGTTGACGATGTCAAAAAAAGTAGGCGTAACCAAAAAGCTATCGACTCAAATTGTCCCCGTAGTGGGGATGACTGAGTCGATTGAGACTGAGTTGCTGTCTACAATGAAAAAACTAGGCATCGTTAGAGCTGAGTCTTACAACAAGCTGGAGAGCATCAAGCATTGGGGACTGGACTGGGTGCGGCTCGTTCCAACTAGGAGCCTTCAGCGACTGAAGGGGTATGAGTTGGGGACTTGCGCAGGATAAAACCTGAAAAGTCTAACTACCTATCGGATGCAGGTGAAAGCCCTGCCTATGAGGAGACATATGACTCCCTACCTGACCACACCGAGCAAGCGGCAACTTGCAGCAGTGTTGCTGGTATCAGGGCACAATCAGTTGACCATAAGCAGGTAACAACACTGGTGCTAACGGGGAGGTGACAAGGTCTAAATAGTCCTAGAAAAATGTCTAAAGTCCCAACCACAACCTGAACAAACCATGTGGAAGAAATCCTCTACTCTCACAGTGTTCTCCAGTTGATAACTGTAATCTCCGAGAGGGGGATAGGCAAATTGGACTGACCTAAATCACCGTAACAATCTGACAGGTGGAACGAGTAAAAACGATAGAAACAAAATGGGTCTGAGGAACGGTCGAAACCTCGGTAAGATATGCCAATCTTAATCCCCACTATCGGGTAAGATGTGTTCAAAACTGGACACGGGTTCTCAGAATATATTCAAACTAAGTAGAGCATGGTTAGACACATGTCAAATAGATATAGTGAACTATGGAAAACGCAACCCTGGAAGAAACTCCGGCAAAGCGTCTTCCGCCTACAAAGAAGAATATATAAAGCAATTCAGGCTGGTGACACAAAGAAAGCTAGGTCACTTCAAAAGTTGATGATGAAATCCCGTTCAGCTCAACTGCTGGCCGTCCGACAAGTAACACAACTAAATCAGGGAAAACGCACTGCTGGTATTGACGGCAAAGAAAGTCTCAACTACCGTGAACGAATGGAACTGGTTGAAGCATTAAATCAATATGGAACCAACTGGAAACATAATGGTTTAAGAGAAATCCCAATCCCTAAAAAGAACGGGAAAATCCGAATGCTAAAAATACCAACCATAGCAGACAGAGCATGGCAATGTCTAGTAAAATATGCCCTCGAACCAGCGCACGAAACAACCTTTCACGCTCGGAGTTACGGGTTTAGGACTGGACGTGGAGCGCATGATGCACAGAGGTACATATACAACAACTTAAGGTCATTCTGTAATGGGAAGACCAAAAGAGTAATCGAACTAGATATCAAGAAGTGTTTCGACAGAATCTCCCACAGTTCCATCATGAATAGGCTGAATGCCCCCAATAATCTGAAACAGGGGATATTCAGATGTCTAAAAGCAGGGATTCACCCAGAATTTCTTGAACAAGGAACACCCCAAGGAGGAGTAGTAAGTCCACTCTTAGCCAACATAGCACTTGACGGAATAGAAGAAATACACCCATCAGTCCGATATGCGGATGACATGGTAGTATTTCTAAAGCCAAAAGACGACGCAGGAAAAATTCTACGAAAAATAGAACAATTCCTAAAAGAACGGAGTCTCGAAATCAGCCAAGAAAAAACCAAAGTAACCAAGACGACAGACGGATTTAACTTCCTTGGCTGGCACATGCGAGTCAAGCAAAACGGAAAATTCCACTGTACTCCCTCAGCGGAGAACTATAGGAATATACGTGAGAAGATTAAAAACGTAGTCAACAGCTCGAATTATGGTGCTAAAGTCAAAAGTAAAAAATTAGCTCCTATCGTAAGAGGGTGGCGAAACTACCATAAATGGTGTGACATGAGCAGCTCTCGGGATAGCCTATGGTTCCTAGACAAAACGGCAGGCCGCAAATTCAAAAAGGAGAAGAAAATAGACAAACACCAGGCCGTGGAACTATGTAAAAAAGCTTTCCCTAAGGTAGGATACAAGCAAAACAAGCATGTAATGGTAAAAGGGACTAAGTCCCCATATGATGGAGACATAGTCTATTGGAGTAAACGAAACAGTAAACTCTACAACAATATTACAGCTAAGACTCTAGACAAGCAAAACCATTCCTGTGGATATTGTAATCTGAAATTCATTGATGAAGAAAGAGTACACCTCCACCACATCGATGGAAATCACAACAACTGGAAAGAGGACAATCTCATGGCTGTCCATCAAAGTTGCCACCAACAAATTCACTGGAGCACGTCACAAGATGACTGCAAGCCGAAAGGTTGAAGGAGAACCTAGGAGCCGTATGAGGTGAAAGCTTCACGTACGGCTTTGGAGCGGAGGTGCATCGGGTAATACCGGACATCGACCGTAATAAAAAGGCTATCCCGGAAGTAAAAAGCTTCAGGACTCCAGATACTCTGGGGTTGCCTGCCAAAATAATGGACTGGACTATCAATGATGTAGCAAAAGCCATTACAGCCCAGCAGGCAGCCTGTATCGATGGGGTAATAAAGAAAATTTATAGAAGGTTTCCGGGGAAAGAAAACCAAAAGACCAGGAAAGAACTTTGCAAACAGCTTAAAACCTTAGCTTTTTTGGAAAACCCACTGCTGCATAGACTAGTTAGGAAAGAATTCCAGCGGGGACATTCCTGGGTTAAGAACCAGATAGTTTATCAACAAGTGGGTTATAAATGCAAACGACTCTCTCGCAATACATACCAACTAGAATTAGCTGGATTAAGGAGAGGAAAGAGAAACAGGATAATCGTCAGATCTAACCGAAAAATAAAAGGACAAATTCGGTTGATACATAACCAAGTTCTGCAAAGGTTTGAGATTCATTTCCTTGTAGACCATGGAAATGTAGAAATTCCCGGTGAACGTCGCCCTGTAGGAGTAGACAAGGGATACACGGAGGCTTTCTATGATTCAGAGGGTCAAGCGCATGGGAAAGGGTTAGGCAAAGTAGCCACCAAAAAGTCCGTTCGCGTAGCGTGGCCTTTTGGCCATCGTATATGTGCCAAAAACCGCAACAGAGGAAAGCTTTGGGCACTTCATAGAAAACTAGAAAAAATAGACCCAGCTAAGTCGGCTCGTATTCTTAAAAATAACTTAAGCAGAAAAACAGAGAACAAGCGTTACAGACAAAATCAGTCAGAATTAACGGCTATCATAGGAGCCGCATCTAAGTCTCTTTTTAATGGGAAGTCACTTAAAATTTTTGCAGAAGATTTAACACAACCGATTAAAGGAAAACGTCAGTCCAAAGCCATGTCTCGCAAGCTTAATAGCTGGATGAAGGGAGAAATGCGGGACTCATTACAAAAATGGGCTGATTGGACTGGGTCGATTGTGACAGAAGTTATGCCTAGCTACACGTCGCAAATTGACTCCGTTACTGGAACCCTGTTAGGGAAAAGGAGCGGGGACAACTAACCCATGTTTAATGGGGTCGTGTTGCAGGCTGACCACAATGCTGCCAAAAACATCCTTGCTCGGGGTACGGACAAGGAACTAACTCGGTACATGAATAAGACCGAGGTAATGGCAGTATTGTTGCGTCGTACCGCGCGTTTCTTGAAAGGGATGGGACTGAGTCTGCTTGATGCAGTTGAGCTTGGTTGGATTGATTGTAAACATGAGCTTTGCTCAGGCTTTCAAGCAACTCCTGGTCGAGATGCCAGGAACGTCCAGACAGATGGGTGGAAAGTTCAACTCCAATTACTGCATGACCACTCCTCACTCGGACAACAATAAATTGCACCTTGACCGTTTCATACTGGATTATCCCGATTAATGACGGTTTAAGAGTATCTCTACCTAGCTCAATAGCTTCTATTTGTCCCTTTTCTACCTGCCAAAGTTAGAGAAGCTGTAACCAATGCCAAAGGAAATTCCCACATCTGCGGCACCATCAACGAAAATTCCAGTAGTTAATGCAGCATTGGCAACAAAATTGGGTCCAAAAGGCCAGTCAACACCACCAGTAACAATTAAACCCACATTGTTGTCATCACCTGTTGAAAAAGCCAAACCAGCACCAGCGAAAGCTGAGTAAGTAGGCGGCTCAAAAGGTTCATCCTGGAAAATAAAGTTGTAAGTGGCTGGGATCACAAAGGTAGCATCATCATTGATTAGTATGCTAGGACGCACTGATAGGGTGGGGGATAAATCGTATTTGCCGTTAATCATAAAGCCACCTCGACCAATATTGGTGCCATCATCAGTAAAACCGATATGACCGCCAATTCCAACATAGTTTCCAACCCCGAGGCTCTTGCCGGTAGGATCAATATTTCTCTGAGCTACAGGGGTGACTACTTCACCTACTTCATAGGAGGTGGCTGGTGAGGTGTCAGAGGTGGCTGGATCTAGTTGTATTTTTAGAGCTGCCACAGATCTAGCTAAGGTACCTGGTCTCGGTGGAGCTACCGCAGGATTATTGAAATCTTGAGAAGGTGTTTGGGATTCCTCAGTGATTGGTTCTAGCTCTTGTTTGGGGGGATCAGCAGGATACTCCTGGATAGTTTCTAAATTGGCTTCTAAATTGGCTAATGGTAACTGCTCCTGTCTGACTGTATAGTCAGCAATTGGTGCGACTGAGCCATTGAATTGGGAGCGGTTGACCAATGCACTAGGAGACCCTACCGACTTACTGGCACGAACCGCTGCTCCTATCCTGTCCAATTGCCCTAAACGGGAATTAGCTCGATGGTCAGTGATAGTGTTGAGATTACCTGATGGCAGACTAGTTGGTCTGAATATATTTTTATGAGTATGTGTAGTTTCCGGATTAAATCGATCAGGCTCAACTGTGATGCTGGAAGTTGCTGCTAATTGCTGGGGTCTCACCGCTGCTGCTGTCTGGGTCAATTGCTTCACCGATGAATTATGGCTAGGTGTTTCAGCAGTAGCAGACAGCTGGTAACTGACCATGGTCAATACTGCCATACTCAGTTGCATCGAAAGGGTCTTAGGAAAATTACTCTTCACACTCACTCCTCAAAAACTACTTGGTCATTGGTTAGGGGTAACAAACTTAACAGTTAGCCAAAAGCTGCTATAGTTCTTGGTCAGTAACTTGTAGCTGCTAGCCAGATCAGATCAGGTAAAGTACTCAAGAATTTGAACCCAATCCTAGGATAGTCTAATCATCCCTTGAACTTTACCAGATAGAAAGAGCAGATTGACACTCCCCGGTCATTAGACGCGGGGATTCTTAGTTCAGCGAGCTGCCTTAAACCGCTATATCTTAATCATTGACGCCGCCAAAAATTAAGCAATACCTGAACCGAAAACCCGTCAAGACCAAGAATTTAGTTCAGTTTATAGTAGACCCAGCGGGCAATTCTCCCTAAGCGTTTAGCTACTTGCTGGGAGTGCCTTAAAAAGTCTGTTTCCTCCCTTTTCACTCGGTTTCGGCGTGCCCCGCCGTACCGTTCTTTTCTCAAAATGTGCAATGCTCAGGTTCACACACCAACGGTTAATTGATGATTGGGTTTTTAGCGATGCAGCGCGGTCTTGGGGGTTTCCCCCACTCGCTATTGCATCAAGAAAGGAGGACTTTCCCTACCCTCCGGGCATTACTACTTTAAGGTCATGCAGTGGCGGGTCTGACTCCCGGTTGCGCCTCGGTTTTTCAGCCTGTACCCTATGCTTAAATTATACTCTAGCGCTAGAAAAGTGTTGACACTTTTGATAAAAGATTTTTTTTGCAGGCGGCTTTAGCCGCTATTCGCTTTCATCCCCGCTTGCTTTGTGACGGGGTTATCAGCGTTTAGACGCTGATAACCTCATTTTGGCTTTTAGTTTTGCCCTGGGCAAACATCACTAACACAGGACTTACCCCTCTACACCTGTAAAACCTCTGTAATTCTCTATTTCCCCTTGCCCGATCGGAAATTACCGATTGGCTAAACCCCTGATTTTTCCTTTAGGTGCGCTTGACCCATTAAGAATTAAATTCGCGCTTTGGTGCGCGCCTCCAAGGCCGCGAGCAATCCCTCGCGGCCTTGGGTCGCACCTTTCGGCAAAGCCGACGCGGGGCGCGTTCGGGTCGCACCTTTTGAGCGGCCTAAGTCCACTTGCCAGATCCGGAGGCCCTTGATGAGAGTAATTTGATCATCAGGCAGTCAGGGAAAGGTTGCTGTTGGGGCAACGGTTGATTTCGCTGCTTAATCTTCCTAGTTGTTTATCTTTCTAGAAAAGTACCATAATCTGAGTGTGAGTTCCCGCTTCCTATACTATGGTTTTGCTTGAGCAATTACGAGCCAATGATTTGGAATACTACTGTCGTGCTAATCTCAACCTCTATGATTCGCCCAACTGTGAGAGTTTGACAACACAAGCAGCCACAGGAAGGCACTTGCGGGTCAAGTCTGTCCCACCTGTCGGTAATGCCTTAGAGGTGCGTCTGTGCGAAGATAACTATTCTGGTTGGTTGCCTGTGTCGGATTTGGCTGTACTGGACATAGCTAACACTCCTTATCGCCCCATTTCTCTGTCTCCAGATCAAATCCAAGCACGAATAAAAGCGGTGATTGGGTTTACTAAAGCAGCAATGCACCAAAATCCCTACTACCTTTGGGGGGGTACAGTAGGTCCCAACTATGACTGTTCAGGGTTGATGCAAGCAGCGTTTGCAGCATCGGGGATTTGGTTACCCAGAGATTCCTATCAGCAAGCAGCTTTCACCCAAACCATTAGAATGGAGGAATTACAACCAGGGGATTTGGTCTTTTTCGCTACCGCCCAAAAAGTGAACCATGTAGGATTGTATCTAGGTAATGGTGATTACATTCATAGTTCTGGCAAAGATCATGGTCGTAATGGGATTGCAATTGACCAACTTTTAGAACAAGGGGATGAGATAACAAAGTATTATTACCGACAGCGCTACGGAGCTGGGCGAGTTGTGGCAAGTTATCAGCCCTAGTCACCTAGCACAATTATCTAGCACAGTGATCTAGCACAGTGATCTAGCACAGTGATCTAGCGCAGTTATCTACCACTGTACTGCTCATAGAGTTGATCCCAATCAGACTTTCTGTGAAGCTCTCAGCAGGGCTTGAGGTGAAAAGACTAACAAATATGACCACAAAATATCCTCACAATTTCCTTTCCTCAGAGAAATATTCTGAGCTTTCTAAAATACTCCTGGTGATGATCTTGTGATTATACTGATTATTGAGGGAAGACTGTGGGTAGATGTATCCCTAGCTTATCTGTAGAATTTCTGACGGATCGAGCCCAGCAATGAACACCACTCAGTCTCACATAAACAGTACTGAAACAATGGCAGAGGGAGAGTCCGCCCTAAAGATCTTGTTTTCTTTATCACTTGATCTATTATGCACCTTTGGTCAAAACGGATATTTTCAACAAATCAATCCGGCTTGGGAAAAGGTTCTAGGATGGACTTGCTCCCAATTGCGATCGCGACCTTGGATTGAGTGGATTTATCGAGAAGATCGGGAATTTACTCTCAATGCCCTTCGTGATTGTGGTCACGGAAAACTAGTCGAATATCGGAATAGAATTTACCATAAAGATGGTAGCTTGCGTTGGCTGGCTTGGAGAATTTCACAGGATGAACAGGGTCTTATCTATGCTGTTGCTAAAAATATCACTAGCATTAAAGAGCTAGAATCTGGATTGGACGATGGTAACTCTACTGGCTGCTATGAAGGCAGTAAGGGCTCTGAAAATCTCAATCCAGATGATCAAAACTTAAAAAGTTACTTTGCTTTATTAACCGCATGGCTTTATCGCTATAAAGCGGTTAGTCAAATCAGTGGTCAGCTGCTCTACGAATGGAATACCCAGACCAATGAATTGATTTGGGGTCACAATATTGAACAAGTATTGGGTTATTACCCAGGGGAAATCGCCAACACTGGGCAAGGGTGGGATCAGTTAATTTATCCTGATGATTTAGAACGATACCGACACATCATTGAACGGGTGATTGTCACTAAGGAGCCTATTGATCTTGAGTATCGGATGCGTAAGAAGGATGGCACGTACATCACTGTTGAGAACAAAGGACAGTTTTACCTAGATAGTGCCGGTAATCTCAATCGTCTGGTGGGGTTAATTGTTGACATCACGGAGCGCAAACAGGCAGAAGAGGCATTACGCCTGAGCGAAAAACGATTTCGGCTAGCAGTGGCTAATTTCCCCGGTACATTTATGATCTATGATGCCCAGCGGCGGCTCCAGTTTATCAATCAACAAGGCGTTAAGCTAACTGGAGTGTCTGATTCACCGCTACTGGGTCACACTGACGAGGAAATCTATCCACCTGTATTTAAGGATATCTATGTGAAACTCCTACAAAAGGCTGTGGAAACCCGTACTCCACAAGTGGAAGAACTGACTCTGACTTTGCCAGAGGTTGGTGAACTCACTGTCCTCGCTACCTATATTCCCCTGCTAGATGAGCAAGGAAATATTTATCAAGTTATCGGGATTATCCAAGATACTACCCAGCGCAAGCAGGCAGAGGTAGAACTACGGCAAGCCTATCAGCAATTGAGACTAAATACAGCAGCGGCTTTAGACGAGAAAGATGCCCAATTTCGACGGGTGTTTGATGAAGCACCTATCGGAATGTCACTCTCAGATTTGGATTATCAGTTTATTCAGGTGAATCGGGCTTTGTATGAAATGCTCGGATACACCAAGTCTGAACTAATGGCTCTCAATGGTTTGGCAATTACTCATCCTGAAGACCTAGAACAAGCCCAGCCTTATATTAGGCAGGTCATACAAGGAGAAATTGATAGTTTTAAGTTAGAAATACGTTACCGCAAAAAGAATCAAGATACCCTCTGGGGTAATTTAACCATGATGGCTATGCGAGATCAAGCAGGAGAAATCCTGTGTATTTTGAGCATGGTTGAAGACATTACAGAACGCAAGCAGGCAGAGGAGGCGGTACGACATAGTGAAGAACGATTTCGTGCTATCATTGAAGATCAAACTGAACTGATCTGTCGGTTGAAACTTGATGGCACCCTAACGTTTGTCAATGATGCTTACTGCCGCTATTTTGGCAAAGACCGCTCTGAATTAGTAGGGAAAGTATTTTTGCCAAAAATGCCTCCGGAAGACGAAGACATTGTTACCCGGAACTTCCGTTCTCTTTCTGTAGAGAATCCGATTAACACTTACGAACACCGAGTTCTTCTCGACTCTGGAGAAATTCGCTGGCAGCAGTGGAGTGATCGAGCTATGTTTGATGAACATGGCAACTTTATCGAATGCCAGGCGGTGGGACGGGATATCACTGAACTTAAGCAAGCAGAAGTAGATATTCGTAATGCATTGGCTAAGGAAAAAGAACTGGGTCAACTCCGCTCAGGTTTCGTTTCATTAGTTTCTCACGAGTTTCGCACGCCACTGACTACCATTCAATCTTCTGCTCAAATGCTGCAACGCTATCAGGAAAAATTGTCCCCTGAGAAAAAACAGAAGCACCATGATAAGATTCAGCATGCTGTGCGCCGGATGACTCAACTTTTGGATGATGTTCTAACGATTGGGAAAGCCGATGCGGGTAAACTCAAGTTTGAGCCAGCACCCATGGATTTAGTTGCTTGGTGTCAGGACATACTCGAAAATATCAAAATTAACCTAGGTTCTAAGCATAGCCTGATGTTCATTAGTCATGGTAGCTGCCAAAATGCCCTAATCGATGAAAGACTTTTGAGTCATGTCGTTAACAATTTGCTGTTCAATGCCATTAAATATTCCCCAGAAGGAGGTACCATCAAATTTGAACTCAATTGCAATTCTTCGACCGCAGTAATCCAGGTTCAAGATCAGGGGATCGGCATTCCTAAAAAAGACCAAGAGAAACTATTTGAGTCCTTTGAAAGAGCGAGTAATGTTGGCAGCATTCCTGGGACTGGACTGGGTTTAGCGATTGTCAAAAAATGTTTAGACTTGCACCAGGGTACAATTGCTGTCAACAGTGAAGTTGGTGTGGGAACGACATTTACGGTTACCCTACCCCTCCACTTGGCTAATGACCAAAATAATGAGTAATATTAAATCCGGTTAATCACTTCTAGAATGGTTGATCGCCTTTGGTGAATTAATTATTAATAATTATGAAGTATTAATTATTGATAATTAATACTTCCTTCATTGAAGTCTTCTGTATTCGTGACATACTCCCGACCCTGCCCTAACGGGACAGCGCGGGCTTCTTACCAACTCCTGCTATTGCTTTGGATACTCGATAAGCTTTATTAACGACACGGTCAGAAGTTACCGCAAGAATAGGGCAGCCTTTATGGTTAGTCGGTTATGGGTAAAGGGTTAAAACTTTATGATTAAGGCTGCCCTATTCTAAGGTTTCCTCTCCGGGATGCCCCGACCCGCCGGAACAATGCAAAAAGTTGTATCTCCAAAGTACTGTAGGTGCGACCCGTGGCCAATTTAATTCGCCGTTCGCGTAGCGTCTCCTACGGAGAAACGCGCCCCGCGTCTCCGTAGGAGAACGGAAAGCGCACCTATGGAATTTTACCCATCCACAGATAACTCAAACTATTAAGCTTTTTTCTGGATGGAACCCCATATTCGGTGGTTTTATTGGTTCAATTGGCAGGTGGCGGTTAGCACTTAATTTGTTTTCCCTACCATTTATAGTATATCACATTGAAAAGCTCCGTTCCGACCCTTTTCCCGCGCTTCCCATACGACACTTACTTTTAAAAAGTAAAGTGCGGGGCTTCTCGCGGTTTTGCTAATTCTCAGTGCGCTTGACAATCAACGATCAACAATGACCCCTCAGGTTTCTATCAAATTCTTGCAAGTTCAGGAAACTAGCGAGTCTACTGGTTCAACTCCCAGTTATCGCCTTGACAGCTATATTGCCCAACAAACACCCGACTTGTCTCGCTCTCGTATCCAGAAGCTGATTGAACAAGGCAACGTGCAAGTGAATGATCAGGTGTGTATCTCAAAAAAAGCTAAAGTTCAGCTAGGCGATCGCATATCCCTGACCATACCTGACGCTAAACCTCTGGAATTACAACCGGAAGTCATCCCCTTAGACATTCTTTATGAAGATGAGGTTCTGATTATTATCAACAAACCGGCTGGTTTGGTAGTTCATCCCGCACCTGGTCATGAAAGTGGTACTCTTGTCAATGCCCTTTTAGCCCACTGTCCTAATCTGACAGGTATTGGTGGTGTTCAGCGTCCAGGCATTGTCCACCGCTTGGATAAGGATACAACTGGTGCAATTGCGATCGCAAAAACTGACCAGGCTCATGGACATCTACAAGCCCAACTCCAAGCCAAAACTGCTCAAAGACAATATTTAGGTGTAGTCTATGGTGCTCCCTCTGCCGAGTCTGGCACCATTAACCGACCAATTGGACGGCATCCTGTAGACCGCAAGAAAATGGCTGTCGTGCCAGTAGAAAAAGGGGGACGCCCAGCGATTACCCATTGGCAAGTCCGAGAACGACTGGGCAACTATACCCTGATCCATTTCCAATTAGAAACTGGTCGCACCCACCAAATTCGTGTCCACAGTAGCTATATTGGTCATCCCATTGTTGGAGACCCCGTTTACAGCAGTGCTCGTTCTGTCGGTGTCAATCTACCGGGTCAAGCACTTCACGCTTGGCGGCTACAACTAAAGCATCCAGTTTCTGAGGAGTGGATTGAGTTTGTTGCCCCTCCCCCCCTAGCGTTGATCAAACTCTTAGACTTGCTACGACTTCGCTTCAGCTAGTTCCTTGTTCTGAGACCGATATGGCACTAAGGATTCGTAGTCGATGTTTACAGCTGACACTCGTGGGATAGTGTTGCCTTGGGGAGACAGATCCCGTGCCATGCCCATATACAGAGACGGATCCCCTGCCTTGGCCTTCTTGTCTTGTGGGATATAACTGCGCACCTGGGTCTGCCAAATGATTTGTGGGAAGCCCAGTACTGCACGGTAGTATTCGTTGTAACGTGGAGATTTGATGTTGAATGGTGTTTCACCCTGAGGCCGACCAGGAAGCACTCGACGCCGTTGATAGGGGACGGTGTTGTACCCAAAATTCTCCATGTACTCTTCGCTGTCGAGCAGTTGATCGACGAAGCCTTGGATGCCCTTTGTGGCAATTATAATTGACCAGGCTAATTTTTCTCTTTCGCCATAGATATCACGTCCAAGCACCCGCTGCACGCACTGTTCTACAACGCGATAGTTGCTGTTTTTGTCATAGAAGCTGGTCTTGAAGGTTTCAGAAAGCAACAACCCACGAATGAAGTCCCGTACTGTGATCTGACCGAAGCGGAGTTGGGACTCCAGGAACGGTTCACGATCCGAAGCAAAGGCATGGAAGAAAATCTGACGGTATCCTGCCTCGATTAGGGCATCCATGTCCCCGGGGGAGAGCAAGTTTTCAGTGGAATAAATTCTGGGTTGCTCTTCTCCTGGTATCTCATACCCATCTATGCGCGCATTCTGCGTCACAGGGGCGTAGCCTAGTAAAGGAATAGCCACGTTTTTATCTCCGTATTCTTAGAAAATCTTACAAACCTTAATCAAATATATAATGAATCCTGTGTCAGTCTATAAAAAAATTGTATTTTAATCGATATCTTAATCTCTCAAGGAACCACTGATAGCTGGGACAGCAGCCAATAGTCAATAGTCAATAGCCATCGGTTAATCAACTAAGGGTATTCTTTTTCGATTACTCTGTGTGTTCCCCTTTGAGTTAATCTCCTCAATCACTAATAGGTTATTAATTTTGATTAAGTAAAACGTTAATCAAAGCAATAATTTTTAATATTTATTAAAATAGCCCGAAAGAATTAGACCAAACAATTAGACAATAGCCGATCGCTCCTAGCATCCATACCCCATCCAAAAAGACAGTGAATTAGTCTTGGATGGACACTCAGGCCAATCCCGTAAGTAAGTTTCCAGATCTAATTGCCAGCGTGGCGGTTTTAATCCCAGACCCAAACAGAGATGGGAAATAACCTCAAAAAAACGCTGATCGTGACCAGGGGCACCTAAATGAGCATGGGCATATTCATGGATGACAATACTCAACCAATCAGACCGTGCAATGCGTCCGACATCAATTAATATTACCGCCGGAGTGGCTAAGATGTTGCAAAAGCCATCAATACCAAACTTTTCCCCTAAAGGGGTTGCTAAAATCCGCATTGGGCGGCACACGGAATCATGATAGCAGCTATGACAGGCGTCTAGGCAAGTCTGGAGTTCACCATTAATGGCATCAATGTGATTGCCAATCCAGGTATAAATGCGATCGCGTTCTTTAACATTATCAGTGATCTCTACCATACTTGGGTCTAAAGCCAGCTGACCCACAGCATTCAGATACTGGTAGCCCCGGATTAACGGATCATCGCTGATGGTGGAATCACCAGCCCAAGATTGAATAATACTCTTCCGGTGCCAAGACATTTTGTTGTTGTTGAGATGTCACCCCAATATTAGCGCCAGTATTAGCCCCATTATCTAGATTAGATTCAATCCGGGTTTCGATACAAAATGATGCGCTGCTAAATCCACCAAAACGTTTCACTATACTGGTACGCATCCGCCGAGATGGAGTGATAAACGAGAAACGCTCATGAGCACTCATGGTTTCATATTCAGTAATCAGCACTAGCCCATCTTGAGCATCCATCTGATAAATACCAGCCACTGGCATGGTTTCAGCGTAACCTTTTTCCCGCAATAACTTCCCCTGTCTAGGAGAGTCCCGATCTGGAACCACCACCATCACCGTCGAGTCTTTGTGACCCTCATCAGTCGGATCCCAAGCCATTGTGCCCTGCCAACTGACCAAAGCTCCACCTGCTGCCAAACTCGGATTAATCTTATGAAGCTCACACAGCTCAATGACTTGGGGATGATCAGCCTCTAAGGTGGCTACATTGATGTCCAACTCTCCCTTCTCTGCTTGTCGGAAGGCTAGGTGGTGGGTTGTGCGTTGCGATCGCCAGTTGCCAGCACTGAGCTGGAAAAATTCCATGGCATCAATAATTGGATCCATATTATGGTATTTGGTTTACCGAGTTTTTACTTAAATTTTACTTAAGCTTGAATTTTTGCATATTCCTGAGATTTTTCCAAACAAGCCATCCATGCCCAAGCCATAATGATTTCCACTGCTACGCTACATATACTGATACTAAACGGGCTTGTGCCACTATATACGTGGGTTTGGCGTCAGGTTTTGCATAATATCATGTCCGAATAATTACTCTTAATCAAAATCTTCCCATCTCCCCATCAATATTTATTTATTATCGGTATTCAAACAGCTAAGTCCGTCAGACATACAGGCACAAGGGCAAATCATCGCTTTCCGGATTTTTGTTACAGTTTGTATATTTGATTACTTATTGCTTGACAGAATCGACGTTATTCTATAAGTGTGCTAGATTGATTAACAACGGCCAAAAAAAAGAGCAGTCGGAACACTCGTCCGTCTGCCCTAATCAACGTATGTAAGCTTAGGAGTAAACCTATGGAAACGCCTGGGAAGCTAAGTTTGGAGCAACAGTTCCAGATGAAAATCTACCAAGACCAAGTCAAGCTGTTGAGCCAGGAGGAGGCTCAGTCCTATCTCTTGGAAGTTTTGCGTCAAATGATGGTTAAGGAGAATCTATTCCGCCATCTACTCAAAAACGCTTAACTTTTAATTAGCTGCGAAGGTTTCACTTTGCTTGACTTGTTTTAAGGGGTGCGTCAGTCGTACCTACATTGGACGAATCTACACTGGCATGGGAACGCCTATCATCTAAACCTTAATCTAAACCTTCGCTGCTGATCTGAACCTGCTAATAGCCATCGTAGCGCTTCAGCCCTTGCTGGGCTACTACTGTATAATAATAGTGTATTTTATCAATTTCGACTTACGTAAGAACATCGAGATAGTCAGGGAATTAGATACTTAGGGAATTAGTATAGTCAAGGAATGCTTACCAAGACCCCTTGGCTGTTAATGGCTTAAATTTACAATCTTGAATTTACAATATTATTTTTACAATCGGGACTAGGTTGCATAGTGCTATCCTTAAGCTTCTTCCGAATTGTAGCACACATGATAGGATTAGGGGTGCTCGATTTTTACGTCACTTGCGATTATCCTCCCTTTCAGGTCAATCAGCACTTAGGCAAAATTGGGCAACCAAGCAACCCCCTGAGCTACCAAAGATGTAGGGTGTGCAGTACACAGACCGATTCATCAAGCTGGCCAAAGGCCGGTGCTATCCACTGCCCACCACAGAGCTAGAGGTAGGGTGGGCAGTGGCTCAGACCGATTCATCAAGCTGTTGATAACCAAGCTAAGCACTGCCCACCAAAGATGTAGGGTGGGCAGTGGCTCAGACCGATTCATCAAGCTGTTGATAACCAAGCTAAGCACTGCCCACCACAGAGCTAGATGTAGGGTGGGCAGTGGCTCAGACCGATTCATCAAGCTGACCATAGCCAAAGCTAAGCACTGCCCACCAAAGGATTAATCCCTAGGAGCCATTAGTAATTCTCCTTAGATCCTCGCAAGAAGGGGATTTGCGCCAAGAGTTAGCCCAGGCCTCCGGGGTGGTAGGGAAAGCGGTGAGAATAACGGTACCATCAGGACCAATCAGCCAACCCTGAGCTTCCACAATCCGACGCCTTGGACGCTTTCGAGCCGACTCCTGGCCAGCAGCGGGAGAATGACGTTGACTCTGATAATTTTCTGTTGCCGAGTTATCTAAGGTCACCCAATCTGCTATTACAGTTCGGCTGATGATTGGCTCAAGGGGACTCGGAGGTAAGCCACCCCGTCCAGTAATAATGAATTCATCCCCTTTGGAATCATCCGATGCCACTTTGACATTGTCAGCACAGGTAGCAGCAATCAGTGTAGATGGATCAACTACAGTAGTCGGTAGTTCCACTAAACCCTGAGAGGGATTAACCCCAAGGATGTTGATTTCGATGTTACCGTCTACACCACGCTCAGAACTGGCGGTGATATCACTCAAGTCAGTTGGTTGATCGGGGAAGTTGAACCCAAAGATGCCTTGAGCGGTAAGTGTAATATTACCACCCATGCCATCAAAGGCATTAGCGGTAATGTCGCTATCTTCTTCGAGGAAGGCAAGAATTAAATCAGCACTAATGGTTATATTGCCGCCATTTCCCGGTTGGTCTTCGGTACCGGCGCTGGTGCTAATTTGACTCCCGTCGCGCAATAGTAATAAATCCTGTAGGGTCAGAGTAATATTGCCACCATCTCCGCTAACAGTTTCAGTAGAGATATTACTTTCTTCAAGGGAGATAGAGTCAGCCTCCACCAAGATGTCACTAGCATTTCCTTGGCCAGAACTACTAGCCGTCACTTGAGCGTTATTGGTTAAAGACAGCGAGCTTCCCCGAATGATGATGTTAGGGTCTGGGTCTGGTTGAGAGTCAACAACTGCTGTTTCCTCTACAGCTGTAGTAATTCTGCTGTCTGAGAGGGAAATGGAGTTGGCATTGAGTGTGATTGTTCCTATTTCGCCAGTAGTAAAGGTAGTACTTAGAATAGCACTATTGTTTTCTAGGGAGATGGAGTCAACATTAATTATTATTATGCCAGCATCCCCAGTACTTTCATCAATCGTTCTGGTACCAATAGTACTGCCGTCTCTGAGCACAAGTGAGTCACCAGTAATGGTTATTATTCCAGCATCCCCACTGCTATTGTCTTGAGTCTCGCTGCCAATACCATTGCCCTGACCTTCCAACAATACAGAACCGGCGGTGATTGTGATCTGACCAGCATTGCCAGTACTGTTATTTCTAGTGTTGGTACCAAGACCAAATTCTTCTCTGAACACAAGTGAGTCAGCAGTAATGGTGATTTTTCCAGCATCCCCACTGCTATTGTCTTGAGTATCGCTGCCAATACCACCTGGATTTTCAAACAATACAGAACCGGCGGTGATTGTGATCTGACCAGCATCGCCAGTACTGTTATTTCTTGTGTTAGTACCAAGACCAAATTGTTGTCTGATCACAAGTGAGTCAGCAGTAATGGTGATTTTTCCAGCATTCCCACTGCTATTGTCTTGAGTATCGCTGCCAAGACCACCTCCATTTTCAAACAATACAGAACCGGCGGTGATGGTGATCTGACCAGCATTGCCAGTACTGTTATCTTGAGTGTTGGTACCAAGACCACTGCCTCCTCTGAACACAACTGAGTCAGCAACAGTAATATTGATGTTTCCAGCATTCCCACTGCTATTGCCTAATGTATTGCTCTCAAGACTACTGTCATTTTCCAACAATAGAGAACCAGCTGTGATTGTTATATCTCCAGCATTGCGCTCGCCTTTGGTATTGCTATTGATTCCGATCCTTTCCAATGCGATCGCACCAGCCGCAGTAATGGTAACTGCTCCTCCGCCAGTATTAATTTCTCCATTCATCAAGTCCACATCACCACTACCGGAGTTGTCACTATCCGCTTCTAGGACTAGATTCAGGAAACCACTGTTGGCATTTATTGAAAAGTTTTTGAGACTAATATTATTGGCCGCTTCCAAACTTAGAGTGACTTCCCCTTCTGTCGTTTTGGTAATGCCAAAGCCATCTGCGGTGATATTTCCTTCCTGAGTGCCTGTGCTTCCAGTAGTGATGGTGACATTGGTGCCAGCATTGAGTTGAGCTTCAATATCTGGGATATTTACCACTGCATCATCCCCAGTGGGAGTGAAGATATTGCCATTACTATCAAAGGTGCCATTGGATGTATCGGCAAAGCCAAGAGTAACATTCCTCGGGTCAAGCAACCAGGTTCCTGCTAAACCATTTGGAGCACTAGCATCCACCTTCACTCCCGTAACATCGAGAAAATTGGCACTGGATGTCTCGATTAAACCGCCATTCCCTGATTGCACTCCCCCCCGTGCGGTTAATGTGCCTACAGCGCGAGTGGATTGATTTGACCAAATCACAATCAGACCACCATTACCAGTGCTAACCGCATCAGCATTGATAGTGGTCTCAGGACCGAGATAGGTAGCTGTGGCCAATGGCAGCTGTCCTTGACCTTGGAAATCCCCACCAATTAGTGCCTCTCCACCACTACTGTTTCCAGACACATCAATGGATGCACTGTCAAACAAGCCAACTTGATCCCCTAATACTGTTACTTTGCCTCCAGTTTGTCCTGGAGATAAATTGGCAGTGTTTAGGGCACCAGAGATGATCACTGTTCCTGGCTCAAGTGGCACAATAGTACCGGAATTGGTAAGTGTTACCTGACCGTCAGGGGTAACTGTTACGCCGGTGTCATCGTCCAAACTGCTCAAAAATTCAGTGACAGAGGCCGGATCGGATGGTGTTAATGGCACCGTTGGAGTCGATAGTGTCAATACCTGTCCAGCTTGCCCCAATTGCACTAATGTTTCACTCGGAACCCCTAATATATTAATCTCACCCCCTGGTGCTAGGATATCCCCAGTGCTAATCACACTGCCACCGACTAAGGTGACAGAATGTCCCTGTCCGACAGCTAAATTGCCAGCATTTACGATCGGCTGAGGATGGTTCTTTCCATACTGCAATCCCGGAGTAATGTTAATGGTTAACAGGGGTGGTTCTTCGGGATTGGTCGCACTAAACTCGGTGCCATTGCCAAAGACTATACTATTACCGGTACTTCCGACAAAGGAACCGGCTACATCTAATTGGGAATTGGCTCCGAAAACAATACCATTAGGATTGAGCAAAAACAAGTCGGCGGCACCATCTACTCCCAGGGTTCCGAAGATCTTGGAGATGTTACTACCAGTTACTCGGCTCAGAATAGTGTTAATGCCAGCGGGATTGGCAAAGTAAACCCGCTGCAAGTCCCTAACATTAAATTCAGAAAAGCTATGGAATAGGTGATCCCCTCTGGTTGCTCCACCTTCAATCAAGTCAGCGGGAAGTCCTTTAACCTCTACATTTGGTTTAACTACAGAAGGGTTATCCCCCAAGGTATGATCTGGAACAATCTGAGCCAGAGCTGGATTGACTGAATGGGTAATCCCATAGTATCCACTCAGAGTTATCCCACCAAAAATTACTAGCGAGTGCAATATTTTCATGTTTACTTAGCCTCCTATATTTAACCTTGGGAGTGATCTAACCAACTATGCTCCGATTTAGCTGTCCGGCAAAAGAAGCCCCACACCTAATGCGTAGCATAGGTGTGGGATGAATTTTGCACAGGGTATTATAAAATTGCTATAATAGTATGTACTGAAAAACAAAGCCGAAAATGCTGGTTTGTCAGTCACCTACGTTCCTAAAAAATAGAACTTATTGTATTGTTCCGGCGCGGAGGGGCATCCCGTGTCGTTAATAAAGCTTGCCGAGTATCCGAACCGTTGGGTGGAGTTGGCAAGAAGCCTACACTGAACTCGAAGAGTCAGTGTAGGAGTATGTCACGAGTAAGTAGTCAGAACTCAGGAGTATGAAGAATTGCTTGTCTAGTAACTTTTAAGAGAAATTGGCCAAATAATCAACTAATGGTTATTTCTAATCCTACTAATCATTGCTTAATTGTTCTGATCAGATGATTAAGTTTCGTTCCCGTAGCGTGACCATTCGCGTAGCGTGGCCTAAAGGCCAAGGTCAATGGCTTAATTACTATTGCGCCGCCATAGCTCTAGCGGGATTAGCTGGCCATAGGCTTGGGTTTGCACTGCCCACCAAAGATGTAGGGTGGGCAGTGGCTCAGACCGATTCATCAAGCTGGCCATAGCCAAAGCTATCCACTGCCCACCAAAGATGTAGCCATAGCCAAGCTATCCACTGCCCACCAAAGAGCTAGATGTAGGGTGGGCAGTGGCTCAGACCGATTCATCAAGCTGACCATAGCCAAAGCTAAGCACTGCCCACCAAAGGATTAATCCCTAGGAGCCATTACTAATTCTCCTAATATCCTCGCAAGAAGGGGATTTGCGCCAAGAGTTAGCCCAGGCCTCCGGGGTGGTAGGGAAAGCGGTGAGAATAACGGTACCATCAGGACCAATCAGCCAACCCTGAGCTTCCACAATCCGACGCCTTGGACGCTTTCGAGCCGACTCCTGGCCAGCAGCGGGAGAATGACGTTGACTCTGATAATTTTCTGTTGCCGAGTTATCTAAGGTCACCCAATCTGCTATTACAGTTCGGCTGATGATTGGCTCAAGGGGACTCGGAGGTAAGCCACCCCGTCCAGTAATAATGAATTCATCCCCTTTGGAATCGTCCGATCCCACTTTGACATTCTCAGCACAGCTAGGGAGAATCCTTGTGGAGGGGTCAACTACAGTAGTGGGTAGTTCTACTAAACCCTGAAATGGATTAAACTCAAGGATTTTGATTGTTATGTTACCGTCTACACCACGCTCAGAACTGGCGGTGATATCACTGAAGTTGGTTGGTTGATCCGGAAAGTTGAACCCAAAGATGCCTCGACCGGTAAGTTCAATCTTACCCCCGTTGCCTTCAAAAGCATTAGCGGTGATGTCGCTATTTTCTTCCAGGACGGCAAGAATGAAATCAGCCTTAATGGTGATATTGCCACCATTGCCTGGTTGATCTTCGGTACCGGCGCTGGTACTGATTTGACTCCCATCGCGCAATAGTAATAAATCCTGTACCGTGAGAATAATATTGCCACCATCTCCGCTAAAGGTTTGACCAGAGATATTACTATTGTTTTCTAGGGAGATGGAGTCAGCAGTAATTTTTATCTCTCCAGCCTTGCCAGTACTGTTATCTCTAGTGTTTGTACTAATACCACTTTGATTTTTGAACTCAACTGAGTCAGCATTAATTATTATTATTCCAGCATTACCTTTGCTATTGTCTTGAGTATTGCTGCCAAGACCACTTTGATTTTCCAACAATACAGAACCGGCTGTAATTGTTATCTCTCCAGCCTTGCCAGTACTGTTATCTCTAGTGTTTGTACCAATACCACTTTGATTTCTGAACACAACTGAGTCAGCACTAATGGTGATTGTTCCACCATTCCCTCTGCTATTGCCTTTGGTATCGCTGCCAAGACCAGTGCCATTGTCTTCAAACAATATCGAACCAGCTGTGATTGTGAGCTCTCCACCATCCCCACTACTGTCATCGGTAGTGTTGATACCAATACCACTGTTGTCTGTGAAAACAACTGAGTCAGCAGTAATGGTTATTTTTCCACCATCTCCACTGCTATTGCCTCTAGTCTCACTGCCAAGACCACTACCCTGGCCTTCAAACAATATCGAACCAGTTGTGATTGTGATATCTCCAGCATTGCCACTACTGTTATCGGTAGTGAAGGTATTAATAGCACTGCCTCCTCTGAACACAACTGAGTCAGCAACAGTAATAGTGATGTTTCCAGCATTCCCAGTGCTATTGCCTTTAGTATTGCTCTGAAGATCACTGTCGTTTTCCAACAATAGAGAACCAGCTTTGATGGTTATATTTCCAGCATTGCCCTGGCCTGAGGTATCGTTATTGATGTCTAGACTTTCCAATGCGATCGCACCAGCCGCAGTAATGGTAACTGCTCCTCCGCCAGTATTAATTTCTCCATTCATCAAGTCCACATCACCACTACCGGAGTTGTCACTATCCGCTTCTAGGACTAGATTCAGGAAACCACTGTTGGCATTGATATCAACGTTTTTGAGACTAATATCATTGGCGGCTTCCAAGGTCAGAGTGACTTCCCCGTCTTTGGTTTTGCTAATGCGAAAGCCATCTGCGGTGATATTTCCTTCCTGAGTGCCTGTGCTTCCAGTAGTGATGGTGACATTGGTGCCACCATTGAGTTGAGCTTCAATATCTGGGATATTTACCACGGCATCATCCCCAGTGGGAGTGAAGATATTGGAATTACTATCAAAGGTGCCATTGGATGTATTGGCAAAGCCAAGGGTAACATTCCTCGGGTCAAGTAACCAAGTTCCTGCATTTCCATTGGCTGCACTAGCATCGACTCTGATTCCCGTAACATCCAAAAAATTCCGACTGGATGTCTCGATTAAACCGCCATTCCCTGATTGCGCTCCCCCCCGTGCGGTTAATGTGCCTACAGCGCGAGTGGATTGATTTGACCAAATCACAATCAGACCACCATTACCAGTGCTAACGGCATCAGCATTGATGGTGGTGTCAGGACCGATATAGGTAGCTGTGGCCAATGGCAGCTGTCCTTGACCTTGGAAATCCCCACCAATTAGTGCCTCTCCACCACTACTGTTTCCAGAAACATTAATGGATGCACTGTCAAACAAGCCAACTTGATCCCCTAATACTGTTACTTTGCCGCCAGTTTCTCCTGGGGAGAGGTTGGCAGCGTTTAGGGCACCAGAGATAATCACTGTTCCTGGAGCCAGTGGCACAATAGTACCGGAATCGGTAATTGTGACCTGACCGTCAGGGGTAACTGTTACGCCGGTGTCATGGTTCAAACTGCTCAAAAATTCAGTGACAGAGGGAGAATTAGATCCTATTGATGGGGTTGGAGTCGATATTGTCAAAATCTGTCCGGATTGCCCCAACTGCACTAAGGTTTCAGGAGGAACCCCTAATATATTAATCTCACCCCCTGGTGCTAGGATATCCCCAGTGCTAATCACACTGCCACCGACTAAGGTGACAGAATGTCCCTGTCCCACAGCCAAATTGCCAGCATTTACGATCGGCTGAGGATGGTTCTTTCCATACTGCAATCCCGGAGTAATGTTAATGGTTAACAGGGGTGGTTCTTCGGGATTGGTCGCACTAAACTCGGTGCCATTGCCAAAGACTATACTATTACCGGTACTTCCGACAAAGGAACCGGCTACATCTAATTGGGAATTGGCTCCAAAAACAATGCCATTAGGATTGAGCAAAAACAAATTGGCGGCACCATCTACTCCCAGGGTTCCGAAGATCTTGGAGATGTTACTACCGGTTACTCGGCCCAGAATAGTGTTAATGCCAGCGGGATTGGCAAAGTAAACCCGCTGCAAGTCCCTAACATTAAATTCAGAAAAGCTATGGAATAGGTTATCCCCTCTGGTTACTCCACCTTCAATCAAGTCAGCGGGAAGTCCTTTGACCTCTACATTTGGTTTAACAACACTGGGATTATCCCCCAAGGTATGATCCGGAACAATCTGAGCTAGAACGGGATTCACTGAATCAGTAATCCCATAGTATCCACTCAGACTGATGCCACCAAAAATTACTAGCGTACGCACTATTTTCATTCTTCTTAGCCACCTATACCTAACCTGAGTTCTAGCTATCCAACTATCCTCCGATTCAAAACTAAGTAGTCAGAACTCAGGAGTATGAATAGTTGATTGTCTAGTAATTTTTAATATAAATTGGCGAAAGGATCAACTAATGGTTATTTCTAATCCCACTAATCATTGCTGAATTATTCTGATCATATAATTAAGTTTCGTTCCCATAGCGTGACCATTCGCGTAGCGTGGCCTAAAGGCCAAGGTAAATACTTTAATTACTATTGCTTTGCCATAGCTCTAGCGCGATTAGTTTCAATCATTTGCTCCAGCATTTCCCTAGAAACACAACGGCGTTCAGAGCAATAAGTCATGAGATTGATCCCATTCATCATGCGCACAGTGCTGACTCGGACACGAAAATCATCGGTGATAAACCAACAACGTTCTTGACCCTGATTATTCTGGTAATTGGTATCAATGGTGAGGATGCCATCTTTGCCAAACCAATACCGACTCACTACCGGAATACTTTCCACATAGCCCTGGTCTCGAATGAGTTTACCACTAAGCTTAGTTTCATCATCTGGAACATCAATCAGAATTGCGGCATATTTGGAATTTGGTTCCCGGTCATCTAAATTGATTTGCCACATAAAGCTCGCTCCTCCCATCGCCTGGCTTGGGTCAATGCTTTGGAGGTCACACACGGCTTGGACTTTAGGGTTATCTTTTTCGATGACTTGAACAATCAGATTGGATTCTCCGGATTCATCGGCAGCGTTATCAAAGTGATGAACTGTGCGTTGAGTAAACCACTTGCCCTCGCTTTTGCGAAAGAAGTCCATCATGGTCATGGGTGGCTTGAGTCGCATTTTTGCTTGAACCTCCTAATAGTTATAGATGGGTAGAGCTAGCCCCTACCCTAGAAATAGTAATGGTTTTTAATATCCTGTTTTCCCACCAGAACGGTAAAATAACTCTGGCAGTTCCAGGTAGAGTTGAGTAATGACAATTAGTCAAACTCGGTTAAGCGATCGCACTAACAACCAAGCTATGGATATCTTAAAACGGTTCCAAGCCGGAGAGTATATCTCTGATGCTAATCTTGAGGGCATTGATTGGAGTCAGAGAGACTTGTACCAGGTTAACCTCAGTGGTGCTAACCTACAGAAAGCTAATTTGAGCCAAGCTACCCTGACTGGGGCTAATCTTAGTCAGGCAATTTTGCGGGAAGCGAATCTGAGGGGAGTTGATCTCAGGGGAGCTGACCTGACTGGCGCTGACCTGACTGGAGCTGATTTGGAAGGGGCTTATTTAAACCGGGCGGATTTAAGGAAGGCTAATTTGACCATGGCTAACTTAAATGAAACCAACCTACAAGTAGCCCTGTATGACCGGGAAACTACTTGGCCAGAAGGATTTCGCTACAAAAGTTCTGGGGCTGTTGGGCCTGGTGCTAATCTCAATGGTGCTTTTCTCAATACTGCTAATCTCAGGGGAGTTGACTTGCAAGGGATTAGAGTAATAGGAGGCTATCTCAGCGGAGCGGATTTAACCGGTGCTAATTTACAGGATGCTGCTTTGAGTGGATCCAACTTACGGAAGGCTTTCCTGACCGGGGCTTGCTTGCGCAATGCCCGTATGAGTGGCGTGGAGCTGGAGGGAGCGGATTTGCGAGGGGCCGACCTGACTGGAGCAGATTTAAACCATGTACAAAATATTGCTGGGGCTGACTTTACCATGGCTCAAGGCATCAGTGAAGCTACCCGTTCCATGCTTTTGAATCAACCATTTAAGGAACTCGATACCTGGAATCCCTATACTCGAAGTAATACTCGGGAAAGTTTAGGGGCTAGTCATCCTAGTTGAAGGTTGAAGGTTGAAGGTTGAAGGTTGAAGGTTGAAGGTTAAGGGGTTGAAGGTTAAGGGGTTGAAGGTTAAGGGGTTGAAGGTTGAAGGTTAAACCATTCAAACCTGTAACCTGTAACTTGTAACTTGTAACCTGTAACTTGTAACCTGTAACCTGTAACCTGTAACCTGTAACCTGTAACCTGTAACTTGTAACCTGTAACCTGTAACCTGTAATTTGTAACCTGTAACCTGTAACCTGTAACCTGTAACCTGTAAGCTTATTATATAATCACCATTTAAGAACGTCACCAAAATGTCTGAGATTCAAGAAGCCCAGCCATCAGCGGCAGAAATTGAGGAAGTTATTACTGAACTAGAGAAATATCGGGAAAGAATCGTTAATGATGTGATGAAAATGGCCCAGAAGGTGAAATTGCCCAAAAAAGCGGCGATGGAGCATATCAAAAACCACCCAGAAATTATTAAGATCGACGCTGCTCTGGAAAATCTCCGCCCCCAGGAATCCTCTTTGCCATCAACCTGAAGCAACTGACTCAAGCAACTGGAATTACCCATGGTTACATCGGAAACTGAACCGCCAGCTCCCTCTGAAACTGACCGTTTGCTGGCTGATGTCAATACCCAACTTGCTGAGGGAAACGTTGATATTACTAATCCGCAACAGTTAAAACAGATGGTTGAATCCCTAGCTGATAGTCGGGGAATGGTCAGACTGGGATTCGTGGAAGCCTTCGGCAAGATTGGTAAGCCAGCTACTCCGTTTTTGCTTGAAGCACTAGCTAATCACTCAAACCCAGTGGTGCGCAGGTCTTGTGGCAAGGCTTTAGCAAAAATCAGGGCTCCCCAGGCGGTTCCTACCCTGATTGATGCCTTGTTAAATGATGAGGATACAGTGGTCAAGAGTTCATCGGCTGGAGCCTTAGCCAGAATGGGAGAAGCCGCTGTTCCAAAGTTGATTGAGGTGTTGGAATCAGCAGAGTATCCCCAATCTGCCAAAGGTCATGCCTCTTGGGCCCTAGCTTTCATTGGGTCAGAAGCAGCTGAGCACCTGTATCAGGCAATCCACTCGGAATCGGAAGATGTGCGGATGGCAGTAGTCGGAGCGATCGCTAATTTGGTGGATGAACCAGGTAATGACCAGGCTACAGAGATTCTTTTATTAGCACTGAAAGATGAATCTGTCAATGTTCGTGCCGAAGCAGCTACATCGGTAAGCCAACTTGACCCCCAGGTAGGGGTTCCCCATTTAATCCCGTTACTGGAAGACCCCAGCCAAGAGGTGAGGCGGAGGGCAATCTTATCCTTAGGGAAGCTTAAGGATGAAGCTGCTTTACCCCCATTAACAGCCAAGTTATCCGATGACCGAGAGGAAATTCGTCAACTGGTCAAAGTAGCGATCGCAAAAATTCAGAAGGGTTGAAGGGTTGAAGGGTTGAAGGGTTGAAGGGTTGAAGGGTTGAAGGTTGAAGGTTGAAGGGTTGAGGGTTGAAGGTTGAAGGTTGAAGGTTGAAGGTTGAAGGTTGAAGGTTGAAGGTTGAAGGTTGTTCGCCCTTGGTGTTCGGTGTAGGGTAGGTTGTTCCCGTAGCGTGGCCTTTTGGCCAAGGTTTAAGGTTGTTAGCCCTTGGTGTTACCGTAGGGTAGCTTAAAAAAAATCATTGATAAATCTAGCGGTTATCATATTTATGAGGTACAGAGAATTTTTTTTCTGTTCCCTGTTCCCTGTTCCCTGTTCCCTGTTCCCTGTTCCCTGTTCCCTGTTCCCTGTTCCCTGTTCCCTGTTCCCTGCTCCCTGTTCCCTGTTCCCTATAATCCCCAAATTGTGTACCTCACCAAAGTAATAAATACACTATAAAACAATCAAAGTTTCGATACTTCATAAGTAATACTTCATAATTCATACTTTATAATACATACTTTCTAAGATAGTCGTCAGTTTCAATCACAGAGAATCTCAGAAGTTTACAAATCTTGATAATTTAGGGTGATCAGGGCATTGTATAAATAAATGTGTGAAGGTGTAAAACACTGACACAATCTCGCTCACAGGAGCTATGAGCTCCCAAGACTCATCAATCAGGAGTCGTGAGAGAGGTTATGTTGTTGTTTAAAAGCTTGTAAAGTTTTTTAAACACCCTGAGAAAACCCTGATTAAAAAATTTGTTGCTATCTAGGAGAATCTGTTAATGGCATTCGGACCAGCATCACAGCTAGGTGTCGGCCTATTTGAAGACACAGATCCAATTGAAGTATGGCCAGGTATCTCAAGCGAGGACGCTGAGGCCGTGATTCGGGCGGTCTATCGGCAAGTCTTGGGCAATGCTTATGTCATGGAAAGTGAGCGCCTCGCTGTCCCAGAGTCTCAGTTCAAACGAGGTGAACTCAGCGTTCGGGAATTCGTGCGGGCAGTAGCTAAATCGGATGGTTACAGCTCCCGGTTTTTCGACAAATCCCCCCGTTACCGGGTAATTGAGCTGAATTTCAAACATTTACTTGGTCGGGCTCCCGATGGCTTCGATGAGATGAAGGCTCACAGTATTATCTGGGATGAAGGGGGCTTCGAGGCAGAGATTGATTCCTACCTCGACAGTGACGAGTACCAGGAAGTCTATGGGGAAGACACGGTTCCCTTCTACCGGGGCTACAAAACCCAAACAGGCAAGAAGATGCTTGGGTTTACCCACATGTTCCAACTGTTGCGAGGAGCATCTAGTAGCGACTTCAAAGGGAGCTTGGCTGGCAATAGTCCCTGTCTAAATAAGAATGTAATTCAAGAAATTCCTACAGCAGTGATTCCCCCGTCTGGTGGTGTATCTGGCTGGTCTTTCCAAGAAACCCCATTGGGTTCCAGAACTCGCCATGGTGCTGGAGCTACTGCTGAAGGTAAGGTGTACCGAATTGAGGTAACTGGCTATAAGTCCCCTGGTGCAGTGAATCGGGTATCCAAATTCCGGCGCAGTAACCAGGTATACCTGGTTCCGTTTGATCAGCTCTCCAAAGAGTATCAGCGGATTCATAAGCAAGGTGGCGTGATTGCCAGCATCACCGTTGTGTAATTAGGATTCAATCGGGATTCAAACGTTTCTAATCTGGAAAAGTTCGTGTATTTCTGCGTGCTTTGGCAGCAAACTAGTTGGCTTGCTGCCAAAGAAGGTAGAGGTGCAGTTCAATGAAGGGTTGGTTGCTTTGTTTTGGCAAGGAAAATCCCCTCTATTTTGAATAAGTTTTTTGCAAGGAGAAATTTAAATGGTCAGTACAGCGCCTACTGCCAAGTTTGGTCTAGATTCAGATACCATCTTTGAACTATGGCCCACTAGCGGCATTGATGAAGTACAAGCTGTAATTCGGGCAGTTTATCGTCAAGTTTTGGGCAACCCCCACATTATGGAGAGCGAGCGGCTGGTGAATGCTGAATCGCAATTATGCGATGGTAGCATCACTGTCAGGGAATTTGTCCGGGCTGTTGCCAAATCAGACTTCTATCGCGCTCGGTATTTTGAATCCTGTGCGCCCTACCGATTTATTGAGCTGAACTTTAAGCATTTATTGGGTCGTGCTCCCCTAGATCAGACAGAAATTTCGGAACACATCCGTATCTGTATTGAGCAGGGCTACGATGCTGAAATTGATTCTTACATCAATAGTGACGAGTACCAAAAGAATTTTGGGGATGATACCGTACCCTACTATTGTGGTGCTAGTAGCAAAATCGGTCAAAAGCAGGTGGGTTATAACCGTACACTCTCCTTAGTAAGGGGTCGTCCAGAAATTGATAGCGCTACAAAAAGCTCTTGTTTGGTAGAAGCAGTTGCCACCAATAGCACCAGCGAAATTGTGCCACTGGCAGGTGGTCGTGCTGCCGCTTATGCTGATGCTACCGAAAAGATGTTCAAAATTGTAGTGCGGGGTGCGATGTACAGCGGTCGTCGCCGTCGTAGTACCACTGAGTACATTGTTCCTGGCAGCAAGATGACACCCCAAATTCAGCGCATTAATCGCACTAGTGGGACAATCGTCAGCATTACAGAAATCTCCTAATGTCTGGGGTTTTTTTTCGGAAGTTTTAAAGGAGAGATAGAAATGGGAAATTTAACTCGGTCAGCTGTTCTAGGCTTGGATGCCTTTGAAGGTGCTCCATTAGAATTGCGACCTTTTGCTACTGAAGATGATTTACAAACGGTAATTCGAGCTGTTTACAAGCAGGTTTTGGGCAATGTCCATCTGATGGATAGCGAGCGACTCGCTAATGGGGAATCCATGTTGCGCAATGGGGATATTACTGTCCGTGGCTTTGTGCGCATGGTGGCTCAATCAGCCCTGTATCAATCCCGATTTTTCCAGGGGTCTTCTCCCTATCGGTTCATTGAACTTAATTGCAAACATTTGCTGGGTCGTGCTCCTTTAGATCAAGCGGAAATCTCTGAGCACGTCAGCCTTTACAATCAACAGGGTTATGAAGCTGAAATCGATTCCTATATCGATAGTGACGAATATCTCCAGAATTTTGGGGAGAACGTCGTTCCCTATCCCCGCAGCATCCGTAGCCAATTGGGAATTAAGAATGTGGGCTTTAATCGGATGTTCTCGTTACTGCGAGGTGCTCCTACCAGTGATAGTGGAAAACCAGCCCAGCTAATCACGTCTGTAGCTGGTAATCTATCTCCAAAAGTTAAGGCTCCAGCTGTTGGAAATGGTGCAGGTTATGGCAATACTGGCAAGCGTTACCAGATTGCTGTTTCCACATGCGCTGCTGCAGCCCGGTTGAATAAGTATAGCAAGCTGAACTATCAGGTTAGCTACGAGCAACTCTCTGAACAAGTGCAGAGTATTCATAAAAGCGGTGGCAAGATTCTCAGTATTACTGAGTTAAATTGATCCAGTAGCCTGGTTATCAGTTATAGTGCTACGCGCAAGGCAAGAGGAATCCCCCCTAACCCCCCTTAAGAAGGGGGGCGGGCAAGAGGCAAAAGTTCACTAAAACAGCTGTTGCTGCTTGTATCAATGTCAAACACCTTAATGGGTAGTGCTATATCAGTAAAAAGAAAAACTGTTAACAGTTAACTGGGAACTGATAACTGGTAACTGATAAGTGAATAGCTGTGTAAGTCAGCTAAATCTGAGCAAAGAATCTAGGAGGAATTTCAATGTCACTTTGGGTAATGGATGCTGACCCGGTAGAGTTGCGTGCTGGTGCAACAGAAGATGATGTGCAGACAGTGATTCGGGCAGTTTACAAACAGGTTCTAGGTAACCCCCACTTGCTGGAATCCGATCGCTTAACTAGTGCTGAATCGATGCTGCGGAATGGGGACATCAGTGTACGGGGCTTTGTGCGCATGGTCGCTAAATCAGACTTGTATAAGTCCCTGTTTTTTGATTCTGCTTCCCAGTATCGTTTCATTGAGCTCAACTACAAGCATTTTCTAGGTCGTGCTCCCCAGGATCAAACAGAAATTTCTGAACACGTTCAAATTTATAACACTGCTGGCTACGACGCGGAAATCGATTCTTATATCGATAGCGCAGAGTATCAGTTGAGTTTTGGCGAGTTCATTGTCCCCTATGCTCGTGGTAATAGTACCGAAGTTGGGATTAAGAACGTAGCCTTTAATCGGACTTTTTGTTTGATGCGGGGAGATGCTACCAGTGATAGCAGTAACCAAGCCAAGCTAATTAGTGATTTAGCGGCTAATCTGTCTACCAAGATTAGTGCTCCTGCTGGGGGTTCAGGTACTTACGCCAATACAGGCAAACGCTTTAAGATTACTGTAGCTAAAGCTGGTGTAGGTTCTCGCTTCAAGCGGAGTAATGCTACCTATGAGGTGGGTTACGACCAGCTGTCGGCGAGGATTCAAAATATGCACAAAATGGGCAGCAAAATTGTCAGTATTACTGAAATAGGTTAGGTTGACTGTCCGGATTCAGTAGTTGATATGAGCTAAGTCTCTAGATGTTAGTTTTTGGAAATAGGCTGTGAGCAATCAACAGCTAATTTCTAAAAACTAACACTATTGAGTAGTTAACTATTTAAGCTATTCGCTGTGAAATTGAGTTTTTTTGAATTCACAACTTAGGAAATTCAAAGTACTTTACCGATGTCAGTAATGATTGCAGATGGCACTAGCACTCTGAGAGATTATAGCGATCGCAAAGTTGTACTAGAAGAAAAAATCTGTGTCACCAAGATATAATGAGCACAAATGACTATAGGGTTAAGGTTCCTAGGAAAATTAAGGGTTTTAGGATTTTTTTCAGTCAATCAGCCTAGGGTGAATCAACCAAGACCATATAACAAGCTTCACGTTAACCAAAAATAAGTTAATACTTATATTGTTCAATCACTATTAAATAGTGTTAAATCATTTTTTTTGACATTCAGCGATAAAGATTGTTTAATTAAAGTAAATTCAATAGAAAGTGAAAAAAGTAGTCTTCGTAAACAAGTTTTTAGATTAGTTGTTTATTAACTTTAATTAACAACATTTAACAACAATGCATTTGGAGGTCTTTTAGATGGTAATTGCTTTTATAAACCCTGTACTGACACGAGCCGCACAATTAGGGGTGGCAGCATTTCAAGACACAGACCCAGTTGAACTGTGGCCTAGTCATTCTGAAGAAGAAATAGAAATTGTGATTCGGGCTGTCTATCGGCAAGTGTTGGGTAATACTTATGTGATGGAGAGTGAGCGGCTCACTGTTGCCGAATCCCAACTCAGAAACGGAGAAATTTCTGTCCGCGAATTTGTGCGGCAAGTGGCTAAATCTGAGCTTTACTACTCCCGATTTTTCGAGAGTTGCTCTCGTAACCGAGCCATTGAGTTGAATTTCAAGCATATCCTTGGTCGAGCTCCTGAAAGCTATGAGGAAGTTATTGAGCATACGAGGGTACTTGATCAAGGCGGTTATGAGGCTGAAATCGATTCTTATATCGATAGCGAAGAATACCAGCTGGCTTTTGGGGAAAACCAGGTTCCCTATTATCGGGGCTACAAAACCCAGATAGGCAAGAGTACAGTGGGATTTACCCATCTCTTAAAACTGTTGCGTGGTGCAGCTGGTAGCGATCAAGCAACTGTTTGGCGGGGGAATTGGTCTCGGTTGAATCAGTTCCTGATGACCAATAGCCCCAGTAAGATGGAGGCGCTGTCTGGAGCTGGTGATGTAGTAAAACCCACTGATGTCAATAAACTCCTGGCTAATGTTCTAGGTCTCAATAAAGCCCAACCAGCAAGTCCCACAGAAACTCAAACAGCGCCTAAGATTCTCACAGAAGCTGAAAAACTCCTGCAAAACACGACTCAAACCTGGCAACGCCAGTATCAAGCCTGGGAAGAAATTGATCCGATTGAGCTGTGGCCAGGTCGTTCGGAAGCAGAAATCGAGACGGTGATTCGAGCAGTCTACCGTCAGGTTTTGGGAAATGCCCATGTCATGGAGAGTGAACGGCTGACTGTCCCGGAATCCCAGATCAAGCGAGGGGAAATCACTGTCCGTGAGTTTGTGCGTCAGGTTGCCAAGTCAGAGTTGTATCGGTCAAGGTTTTTCGATATCTGTCCCCGCTACCGGTCAATTGAGCTGAATTTTAAGCATTTGCTCGGTCGTGCTCCTGATGACTACTCTGAGACCTTCTATCACAGCCAAGTACTGGATGAAGGAGGTTTCGAGGCGGATATTGATTCCTATATCGATAGTGACGAGTACCAAGAGGTGTTTGGGGAGAATGTTGTACCCTTTTACCGAGGCTATAAAACCCAAACAGGCAAAAAGCTGCTTGGGTTTACTAACATGTTGATGCTGATGCCCAGCGTTTCTAGCTCTGATAAAGACAATGTGTCAGGGAATCCACCAAGGCTAAATAAATCGATTATTTACAATAATCCCCTTGGGCAAGCCCCAGTTACTGATATCCAAGCCTTATTGGATGAAGTACTCAAGCCCAAAATCCAACCGAAGGAAGCTCCCAAAGAAGCTGAGAAAGAACGCTCAGAAGCGTATCAAGCCATCCAACGGAAATGCCAAGAGCAAGAAGAACTGCTGGAAAGCTTGCAGCAACAGCTGGCACAGTTACGACCATTGGCTAGCTTTGGAGAATCACAGTATAGCAAATGGCAGTCTTACAGTTCTTCGAGCAACGGTGGTAGTGGTTTCACCAGCATTGCAGCCCAAATCCCCATGGCAGCAGTGACTGTAGAGCCAGACAGTTATGAAGCTCTGCAACAAAAGTCTGAAAAACAGACCCAGGAAATTGCTACGTTACAAGAAAAGATGGCTGATCAGCGGCGTTTAGCTATGATTGCAGAAACCCAGTTGAATAAGTGGCGTCCTCGTAGTTATTAGAGTAGTTATTAGGGCATTGCTGAATAATAGAATGATTTGAAAAGTTTTGTAGAATGGGCATCTTGGTGGAATGGGCATCTTGGTGGAATGGGCATCTTGCCCGTTTTATCCTTATTTTCGAGCGGGCAGGATGCCCACTCTACTCCGATTCATTACTTGATTCAGCAACGCCGAAAAACTTAGTACTTATTAGAGCTGGGATTAGCTCTATCGCCAGTTGCCATAAAAATGTGTGGGTTGTTGACGGTTGACTGTTGAGAGTTGAATGACAACGGTCAACCGTCAACAACTACCTGGGAAATACAAACTTTTAACTAAAGGTTTTAACTAAAGCTTTTAACGAGGTACTTTTAACAGTAAAATATATAGACTTTAAATAGCCGATCCGGAGGAAAAGCCAATGGCCAAGAAAAGCCGTAAAACTTCTAGCCAGTATTCAGAAGGTAAGTCCAAGGTGGGAATCTCCCTGACCCCTACAGGCATTGGCTTGTTGACTCAGATGGCTCAGAATACTGGATTGTCCCGCTCGGAACTAATTGAGCGTATCGCCAGAGGTAATATTGCGATCGCATGCCAGCAGGCAAGTATGACCATTGCCCTGGAAAATCCACCGGAGGCTAAGGAAACATCCTCCAACAATGGAACTACAACATCTCAAACCAAGATTCAGGTTATAGAGGGTAAGCAACCGCTACAAGCTGATGTGTCTGAGCCTGGTGGTTCTGGTGTATCCCAAGAAGATTACCAGTCTTTACAACAGCAAGCTCAACAGCAAGTTAATTTGATTGAAGACTTACAGCAGAAGTTAGCAGAGCAAAAATCTCAGACTGCTGAACAAACCGAAAGCTATCAGTCTTTGCAACAGCAGGCTCAACAGCAAGCTAATCTGGTTAAGAAATTACAGAAGCAGCTAGCAGACCAAAAATCGGAAACTGCTGAGCAGACAGAAAGCTATCAGTCTTTGCAAAAGCAGGCACAAGAGCAAGCTTCTCTGGTTAAGAAATTACAGAAGCAACTAGCTGACCAAAAATCGGAAACTGCTGAACAGACAGAAAGCTATCAGTCTTTAGAACAAAAGGCAAAACAGCAAGCTTCTCTGGTTAAGAAATTACAGAAGCAGCTAGCAGACCAAAAATCGGAAACTGCTGAACAGACAGAAAGCTATCAGTCTTTACAACAACAGGCTCAACAGCAAGCTAATTTGATTGAAGACTTACAACAGAAGTTAGCAGACCAAAAATCTAAAACTGCTGAACAAACCGAAAGCTATCAGTCTTTACAACAGCAGGCTCAACAGCAAGCTAATTTGATTGAAGACTTACAGCAACAGCTGTCTGAACAAAAATCTCTAGCAACAGAACAGGTAGAGAGTAACCAGGCTCTGGAACAGCAGGCTCAACAGCAATCTAATCTGGTGAAAAAGTTACAGAAGCAGCTAGCTGACCAACAATCCCAGGCGGCGCAACAAGTAGAAAGTAATCAGTTTCTACAGCAGCAAACTCAAGAGCAAGGGCATCGAATTGCCGAGTTAGAGCATCAGTTGTCTGAACAACAATCTCCGGCTAATCAACCTCCCGAGAGTTATGAGTCTTTGAAACAGCATAATCAAGAGCAAGAGGATCGTATTGCCACTTTACAAAAACAAATTACTGAGTTAAAGCGTTGGGCAACCCTTGGCAAAGCAGAGTTGAATAAGAGGCGTAGCCGGAGATTGTTTTAGCTAGTGCCCGAAGGCATAAATAATTATGTCAATTCCCCTGACTTCCTTCGTGGATAGTTTTGGGGATAATTTTGGCATTCAATGACAACAAATAATAGTATTATTCTGGTATTATTCTCGAGATGCTTTCCTGGTTGAAGCAAAGTTGATAATCTGTTCCAAGCGTGATATCGAACTAGCCGCTGATTCTCGGATATAGGGGTCGGCTTCCTGATTCTCAGCCATAGCAGATAGCACTTCCATAGCTCTCTCATCCCCCAAGGAACCTAGAGCCTGTAGCACAGTAACTTGAAGGGCAATATCGTCGATGTCCAAAGCAGCTACTAGGGCTTCAAAAGCCGGTGGACCAATAGTTCCCAGTGCGCCAACTGTCGATATTTTGACAACGGGATCTGGGTCTTCAAGAGCCCTTTGTAGACTCTGCAACCCGACAGTTGGGAAAGTTTCTTCTGAGTAATTAAGAGCGATCGCAGCCAGCGCCTTAGCACAGCTAGCCCGTACGGTGTTATTTTCACTGGTTGTTAAAGTTTCTGCCAATACCGGTACAGCATTAAGACCAATCACACCTAGAGTTTGCACTGCTGCTCGCCGATAAACCACATCCTCATCACCCAAAATTGCCATCAACTCAGGAATAGTATTCTCGGTGCGCTCTGCTGCAATTTGCCGCATGGCTCTTTGTCGGAGTTTAGGATTTTTATTTTTTAATTGTTGATATAACTCTTCTGTAGACATTAGTAAATATCAGTATATAGCGGTTTTCAATTAGGTGAGGTACACAATTTTGGGATTTTAGGGAACAGGGAATCGGGAATAGGCAATAGGCAATAGGCAATAGGCAATAGGCAATAGGGAAACAATCCGCTGTACCTCATAACTATGGAAAATGCTATACAAAGATTAGTAGACATCAGTATATAAACTGAGTTGGAGATAACCAACTTTATCCAGGAGTCAGGAGCTTCAATAACAAGAACTAAGGGGTTCTTAGGAAAGTGCTGAACCTGTTTCAGGCACAGCACTTTCCTAAGATACCCCTTTAGTCGAAAGTACTAGAGGCCGCTAGCCACTACAGACAGTGGATAGCAATCATCCTATGACATGGAGTTGATTACATAGTCAAGATAACCCCGGTATTCAACCAAGGCTTGGGCAGACATATCACGAGGAGCGCAGCCACGATCCCGGAGGAAGCTCAAACCAGTAACATAGGTAGCAGCATCGATACCTAAGGCTTTGTAGACTTCACGAGCGCCAGCAATACCCCACTCATCAAGAGGACCAGTACCACCAACAACTAGGCAATAGTTGATCAAACGTAGGTAGTGAACGATGTCACGCTTGCACTTTTCTTTCTGAGTACCTGCATCGATGTCCCGACCACTACCGTTAGGGAACTTTTTATAGATAGCATCAACAGCTTCTTGAGCTACAGCGTCGTAGTTACCTGCCAACTTGTCAGCAGCTTCCATACGAGCAGCAGAACGTTGTAAGCTGCCTTGAACTGATTCTAGGTCAGAAGCGCTAGGAAACCGACCTGCTAGGTCAGCGGAAGCAACAACAGTGGTTAACACTGATTTCATAATTAAGATATCTCCTGTCTTAAATTGATTTCGGCAAAAGGTCAGTGTAATTTAATTTCTCCTGAGCAGGGATACTAGCTAATAGCACTGCCGACTGCATCGAAGTAGCTACCGACTTCTGCAGCCAAAGAGGCACAATCACCGCTAGTAACAGACTCTGTGCGTTGAGATGCAGTGTTGTTAACAAAAGCCACAGCAGCAGCCTTCATGATGGCAACAGCCCGGGTAGTATTACCAGTGGGGACGCCCAAAGCAGCGTAGGTTTCCTTAAGACCATTCAAGCAGCGGTCAGCCAGTACAGAACTATCTCCGCTGAGAACGGCGTAGCACACATAACGCAAGACGATTTCGCCATCACGTAGACATGCAGCCATCTTGCGGTTGGTGTAAACACCGCCACCGGCAGCAACTAAACCAGGGCTTTCGCAAACGATACCAGCAACCGCATCAGTAACGATACAGCTAGCATTGCTGGATATAAAATTCACAGCATCAAGGCGCTTGTTGCCATCAGCAATAAATCCCTTCAGAGCGTCTAAATCAGCACCGCCAACAAATCCGCCTTTGGAATCGGCAGCAACTACGGCTTTTGAAAAAGCGTCTAGCATTAAAATCTCCTTATCAATAACAAGGACTTAATTAAAATTATTGGTCTTGTCATTCATGAATTGACTAACCAATTTAGACGATAAAAGCTGTTTGACACTCTAGTCCCATTTATGAGAAACAAAGCAACAAAACATTACAAAAATTTCCGTCTATCGGTCTGATTGTATACTTTTGTATCAATTAGCATGGAGCTGTTTGGTTAATTGCTAAACAGTATCGTCAAGATCAGGGTCAATACCTACTGCTTGTAACTGCTCAGCCAGCCGAGCAGCTCTAGCTAAAGCGGCTTGAGTTCGTTGGCGCTCCTGCTCCACCATAGACTCTGCTTGTTCAGCACGTTGTCGCTCCTGTTCAGCACGTTGTCGCTCTTGTTCAGCTCTTTCCCTTTCTAGAACAGCTCGTTCATCACCAATCAGCAACAGATTTCCTTGATCATCCCACCACCTTAGCCACAGTTGACTTTGATTCTGATAACTTCCTTGCCATAAGCCTAGTTCTACACCCAAGGGTGAAATAGAATAATGCCCTCGTTCATTAGGGGTTAATTTCTGATAAAACCCACTGATCAAGGTATAGACCTCAAGAGAGCCGTTGTTTATTTGATAAATACCATAGTAGGGAATTCGGATAATTTGCTCATACACCCAAAACTTCCCTGGCTTAGTTACTTCTTCTTGATTCGAGAGGGATAACGGGGTTTTGTCCCGTTCTTCCTCGCCATTGCCACTGGCAAATTCTAAAGCAATTAATGGTGCTATATGTTCCCGCCACACCACATAGGAGCGACGAATTTTACCATCTAGCTGAGGAGGCACATTTGGCACATAAAACCAATCAGGTGCTTCGGCTCCTTTCTCAGGTGGGTCAGTTTCTCGCCAGTAGATACCACAGTCTTGCCCAATAGCATATTGTCCATCAGGATGTCGCTGTTGTAATATCTCTCCAATCGAATCCGTTAGAATTATGCTTTGGGGATGCTCTTGAAAGTTTTTGCCTACGGCACGCTTCGCGAACACAAATGTTCCATCTGACTCCGGTAGCTGGGTGTGGTCAGGGAAAGGGGGAGGTAATTTGACTCGAGGTACTATCTCAGTCATGATCTGGCCTAAACTATTGCAGTGATGATTCTGTATACTATTCTGGCTGCTCTACTGTGATAGCCGATCCCCATTACCAATTACCAATTACCAATTACTAGAGCATGGTATTACTGCTTAGTAAACTAAAGACGCTCTTCCAACGTTACTAATGACTAATCCACTAATGACTAATAACTGCCTTCGCCCGAATCAACCAATCTGAATCATTAGCTGCCAGATCTTGACCACTGGTATCCCCAAACTGCTCTAATGCCATTAAACTGGCATATTTCAAGTCAAAAATCTTGGTATTGAGGTTGTCTTGGAGTAAGGGAATTGCCCGTTCATCCCCTAAATTCCCCAAGGCAATAGCAGCAGCAGCACGGGATTTCTGAAACTGGGGTGCTTTATTGTGTAGGGCTTCCAGTATCAAATCGTAGGCATCGGCGTATTTGAGCCAACCTAAGAGTTTGACAACATGGTAGTGAGCACCATAATCGTTATGGGCTTTGTCAGCATAGGTAGCAAGTAGGGCGTCAGCGACAGTGTCTGGAGATAACTTGAGCAGAGTCTTACTGGCTAGATAACACCGCCCAAAATCTGTATGGTATAGCTCGTTAATCAAGAAGTCTAAACTGGGCATTTGGTCATATTCATGAACCAGCTCTAGGTGATCAGGATGATCACGAATCACTTGATCGAGTGATGGTTCGATCTCCTCAAAGGTGATATCACCGGCTGGCAACCCAGCCTCTGCCAAGAGGCGAATTCCTCGTATTCGGAAGACCATGGAAATGGGACAAGTCGCAATTTTCGGAATTGCTTGGTAGTATCGGGCATCAATCAGGTCTTGAATACAAGCTCGTCGGGCATTGACACTAGAGTGTTGCAGGAATGCCATAACTTTGTGCATTTCAGTGGTATCCCCTGTGAACCGACAAACCGTTGCGATCGCAGCACTGGCTATGGGTTCATTATCAGATTTAGTAAATGTCTTAATCCTGTCTAGGGCTGGTTTATAGTCTAGTGCGGCCAGAGTTTGGATAATCACCCGATAAGTCTGACCTGGCTTCTCCAGCAGCTGGGCAATTTCTTCAAGAATTTCCGGATCTTGAGTGCCAATTTCCCCAATTGCCCAGACAGCATTTTCCACCGTGTAACAATCCTCATCCCCTAGACATGAGCGAATGATGGGTAGGGCTACAGAGGCTTTCAGACGACCTAAACTTTCCACTGCCTTGCGTCTAGCGATACGATGGTACAGTTCTGAGTTTTGCTCTTGCACCGTTTCCATCAAGGCATTGATTGACCGCTCGGTGGGAAAGTTAATTAAATGGGATGCAGCCACATAGCGATCAGATTGGTCTTCTAACTGGTCTAAGGGTGTTTTTAAAAGTGCGATCGCTTGATCTTCGGTCAAATTAAATATATTTGCAAAACGTTTATCCATCAGTGATTTAGTGGTGATTTAGAAATTAACAATAGGACTTACGAAGTTTAGTTAGTTTTGCTCCCCTAACTCCCCAAAACAATCAGGGGACTCTTCGACGGTACTCAACCAATTCAGGCAAAGCAACGTACTAAGAGTCCCCAGGTGCTGATCGAAATATTAGTCAATCAGCGACGGATTTTCACCGTGATCTCCTTAGGACAAGGAGTTGATTACATAGTCGAGGTAAGTTTTGTACTCAACCAAAGCTTGAGCAGACATGTCACGAGGAGCACAACCGCGATCGCGAGTGAACTCAAGAGCTGCTACATACGGACCGGTAGGTAGGTTCAAAGAACGGTAAACTTCACGCTGACCAGCAATACCCCACTCATCTAGAGGACCAGTACCGCCAACAACCAAGCAGTAGTTGATCAAGCGTAGGTAGTGACCGAGATCCCGGTAGCACTTGTCAATCTTGACTTGAGAATCCCCAGCTTCACCAGATTCCTTTAGGTAAGGATACTTCTTAAAGCAAGCATCACCAGCTTCTTTGGTTACTTTATCAATGCCTTCTGCTAGCTTTTCAGCAGCTTCCATACGAGCAGCAGCCCGTTGCAGGCTACCTTGAACGGACTCAAGGTCAGAGCTGCTAGGAAAACGACCTGCAGCATCGGCAGCAGTAACAACTGTGCTTATAACTGATTTCATTCTTATATATCTCCTGAATGGGTTTTGACAAAGATTATACTTAGCTTTTGGCTTCCCCAGCTCGCTTTGGCAGGAGCTTGGTTATCTTAGGCAAAAGGGAAAGACTAGCTGATAGCAGCAACTACTGCATCGAAGTAACCAGCAGTTTCAGAAGCTAAGGAGGAACAATCCCCAGAAGTGACTTCAAACTTGCGCTGGCTAGCGGTGTTGTTAACGAAAGCAACTGCAGCAGCTTTCATGATTCCAACAGCACGAGCTGTGGAGGTGGTGGGTACACCCAGAGCGCTGTAGGTTTCCTTCAGACCATTCAGGCAGCGGTCGCTTAGTACAGAAGCATCACCAGCCAAGATGGCATAGGTCACGTAGCGGAGGATGATTTCACCATCACGCAAGCAAGCAGCCATGCGGCGGTTGGGGTAGCAGTTACCACCAGCTTGAATCAAACCAGTGTTTTCGCAGATCATGCCAGAAATAGCATCGGAAACGATGCAGCTGGCGTCGCTGGCGATAATGTTTACAATATCAAGGCGCTTATTACCATCAGCAATAAAGCCTTTGAGAGCAGCCAGGTCTCCAGCACCTAGACATGCGGTTTTGCTATCTGCTGTAACTACAGCTCTGGAAAAAGCGTCAAGCATTGAAATCTCCTTAAATTAAAGGTACTTAACTAGTTTGCTATCTTGCTGGTTATTTATCTTTGACCAGCTCAATATGAACATTAGAGGATAATCGGAACCGCAGTCTCATTTATTAACAACAAAGTAATAATTTGTAATATTCGTTACAAGGTCACCAGTCGATCACACTAGACTTCGCGGCAGGCAGTTGTCGGGAACAGGAAACAGGGAATAGGGAACAGTGGACAAGAATTGACGCAAACACTATCAGAAAAATACTTTTGCAAGAGGTCTACTGGAGTCGGTTAACCGACTCGGCAGCTATACACAAAACTTAATAATTAGATGTACTTACATGTACTTAGCTGTGATCAGGTACCATCCATTAATAAATTGCATGGTTATGACAGGAGGGGAGCAAGGGAGCAAGGGAGCAGGGGAGCAGGGGGACAAAGGTTTGGTCTGGATATCGTAAGTGTGCGAAATTATCTGGATTTGATATCAGAACTGTCACTAGACCTAGAGGTCGAAAATAGGTTTTCAGCTTACGTGCGGTAAGGCTTCGGTGAACTTTTTCTAGCTTATGTCTACTGTTCACGATGGCAATAGGGCTATATATAGCGTTTCTCATAGCTATGAGGTTCACAGGATTTTTTTCCACTTCCGAACTTCCCTCTTCTGACTTCCCTCTTCTGACTTCCCTACTCCCTACTCCCTACTCCCTACTCCCTACTCCCTACTCCCTACTCCCTAAAACCCACGACTTGTTCCCTCAACCAATTGGTAAGCATTAAGCTATAAACGTAAGCTATCAGCGTGTCGCGTATCAGCTATCAGCCAAAGGCCAACGGCTGACCACTGACTACTGACCACTGACCACTGACCACTGACTACTGACCACTGACGGCTGACAGCTGAATGCTTAGCTATAAACTGCTTCAGTGGGTCAATTTTTCAGGAACGTTCATCAAATCTGGTGCGGAAACTTCCGTATTTTATCCAGTATTGTTTGAGGTCATGATGAGGTGTATGTAAACTCGCTTTAGCTTGATACAAAATAACTTGGCGATGGGAGCCAATCCAAATTTTTTTAATGGGTTTAACGGATATTACACTTCCTCCGAGACTCTCGACACATTCCGAGAACCGTTCAACTGTTGTATATTCTACCGTCTCAAAGATAAAAAAGTGACCCGAGCAGATCAAATGTCTGCTCCTAATCCAGCACTGCATCTTTTTTTGAGCTTTTGGCGGTAGCATTAGCTGTACACAAATCATCCTCAACTCTATTGGTAATTAAAATTATCGGATAATGGTTTGATAGCAAAGGGAGTAGGGAGTAGGGAGTAGGGAGTAGGGAGTAGGGAGTAGGGAGTAGGGAGTAGGGAGTAGGGAGTAGGGAGTAGGGAACAAAACTTATCACAATTCATTTAGGAACCCTGGAGGTTTTAGGCTTTATGCTAATACCTAATCATCACTTTAAGAATCATTTAGAGAGTAGCAATAAAATAAAATACCCGTTTTAAGCTTGTCGGTAAAAAAAAATTTGGTTATTTTGAGTAGTCTAGATTAGATGAATTTGCCCACCCTAATTCACTTAGTATTTGTTGGTATTTTGGTTACACCCCAATCCCTTATTGCTGATAACTAGGCAGTAGAAATCGGCGCTAAAAATAAGGTAATTCGTCAGCAAAACTTTGCCGTTTCTCAAATCGTAAATGACCAGCTGCTGATCCCCATACGTGCTCATGAGTATTGACATCCATACCCTGATCTAGGCTTATCCAAGTCGTTTCAGTTAGTTCCACATCACTGACCAGATAGGTTTTACGCCCATTACGTTGGATGAAACACTGGCAACCAGGTTCTACACTTCCGCGAAACATGTCACCCTCTCGCCAGAAAATCATTGAACAGTTGTAGCGACGTTCTATAACATCAGGGGTGATGGTTTTGAGAATATCTGGCTCTCGCGCCGCCCCGGCATAAAGAACTGGATCTTTAAGACTGTAATTTTCTATATAAGTATGATCTCCCTTATCAATCAGGCGATGGACTCCCTGACGGTAGGGACTCCATAGATCGTAGTCATAGGCTTGCTCAGAGTAGAAACCAATACCCGAAAAAAAATCAAAGGGTAAGGGGCGAAAGAAAACATGAATGTGAGCGTAAAGCTGAGGATTATCAATCGCTTGTTTTTGGTTACTAAAATCTCCAGCCATCCAACTAGCTAGAGTGAGTAAATTACTGGTAGTTTTATCGGTATTACTAGACAACATTGGTGTATTAATCTATTGAAAACCTACGGTTAAAAAAGATTAAAAAAAAATCTAATTGATCACGTTAACTGTTCAAGCTGCTATACCACTACCCATTAAGGTTAGGACATTTATAAAAGCAGCAAAAGCTATTATAATCAGCTATTGCTAGCATGCCTATTGCTAGCATGCCTTGCGCGTAGCGCTATAACTTTCACCCAGATTGGGATAAGTCGCGGATTTCTGAAGAAAACGAGGCTGTAGTCACCCCTTGACCAGAACTGGTTTTAATCAAGGACACCCGAAAACGTAAATTCGGTGTAGCAAACCAAATCCGTTCTTCAGCAGCTGCTCGGTCATACTCCGTTAGCAAAGTGAAGGTGCCATCTTCAGTAAGGTGATAGTTGCCCACTGCTGCAATTGTCTCGGCATAGCCTTGCTCTCTGAGCAGTTTTCCCCGATCGGGGTGTTCAGGATCGGGGATAGGGACTAGAACGCAACTCCCAGACTGGATGTCGTCTTCATCCCAATCTGACTCACCTTCCCAACTCATGCGAAAGGGATGCAAGGCAGTTGTGGGATCAATATCGTATAGTTTGCAAATGTCAATCACAGCTGAGTCATCAGCCTCAAGGGCAACGATATCAATAGTTGAGCGTATTTCCTCAAAGTGACTAAACGCTAAGTGATGACCGCTGCGTTGCGATCGCCAACGTCCAATAGAACGTTCTATAAATTCAGTAAGATCCATCTGCTATGTGTAGTTTAATTTAAAAAAGTTAACAATTTTGTTTGCCTATAGCAGCTGAATGCTCGGCGGGGGTGGTGTTGTAGATTACGCAAACCTAGTAAATTAGAGCCTTTACCCGGATTCACACCTTCAGTTATACACCGTGGCTCCCATCCTTAAACATTAGTAATTGTAAACTTTTGTGACAGTTATGTGTGGAGACCATAACTACTATTAAATGACTATTTTTAAATAAATATTAATAGTTCAATCTCAACAGGATTTATAGCAGTTCTCATAGTAATGAGGTACACAGCATTTTTTTCCTACTCCCTACTCCCTACTCCCTACTCCCTACTCCCTACTCCCTACTCCCTACTCCCTACTCCCTACTCTCTAAAACCCAGAACGAAAGTATCTCACCCAGAAATGCTACGCTAATTATCAAGCTTTTTGTTCCACCCCAAAGCCCACTAGAACTACTTTGTCTAGGGGTTCGCTTTCTGGAGGACGCTGGTAATTGATAATTTTGCGGATTCTTAAGTTGGGATTGATCAGGGTAATGGAATCAACAGATACCACACGGGTATAGTAGGTGGTCATCAAAAGTTCTAGTTTATTGGTATCGAAGCGAAAATGAGCCACTTTAGGTTTAGCTTCTTCGTAGGCGCGATCGCGTAAATAATCTCCCTCTAGAATGATTGATTGTTCGACCTGAGGGACAAAAAGCATATTCAGTTGTTGGGATACCCGTTCACCTTTTTCAGAAACTGTCTGGAAACCAAGATGATAACCACACAGGTCATTGATATTAGGTAAGTCAGGTTGCTGATTATCCATCAACACCTTAGTTTTGAGGGGAGAAGACAGGGGTTCAATGGTGAATTCTGTAAGGGAGCGCTCTACATTTTGGTGAGTCATATCATGATAGGTACGTTGTGCAACCCAGGTTCCTACACAGCAATCAAAGAAGTATTTAAATTTGGATATAGACATGGTTTTTTTAATTTAAATAATTCCAAATTTTTAGTTAATTAAATAGTAAGCATTCAGCCTATGCGCTACGCGCACGCTACTTGAGGTGCGGTCAGCCGTCAGCCCTGAGCCATTACCGTAGCGTGAGCCTTGGCCCAAAGCTGATAGCTGATACGCGACACGCTGATAGCTGATACGCGACACGCTGATACGCGACACGCTGATACGCGACACGCTGATACGCGACACGCTGATACGCGACACGCTGATACGCGACACGCTGAATCCTTACATTAAATATCATTACTATCTCGTTTCAATTTTAGAGTTTATAGTTATTTTGCTGAGTTATTTTTTTAGCTAAAGTTTTTCAATTGATTAATTAAATGATCGAAATAGAGGGCTATTGTTTCCGGTTCAGATAATCGCTTTAAACTAGCTGCCTTTATCTGTTCTAATCCTGATACCATTGCGGGGATTGGGACTTGCATTTCTTTGTACAACAGGTTCATATAGTGCAGTCCTTCAGCACTAGTAAACTCGGTGCTACTGCCAGCAATTCCATAGGTAATACAGCGGAGGAAATGCCAAAAATCTCGCCAACAGGCTTCTGCTCGTGGGGCGGGATAAAGACCACCCCCTGGTTTTGTAATATCAGGATATTGAGCCAATACGGTTTCCCGCGCTTCGGAAACAATATCAGAAGCGTTATCCCGCAAAAATTTGGCTGTATTGATTAAGGGCTCGGTATCCGGTGAACAGGCTTTAATCTGGTGCAAGTCATTATCGGTAAGATAGCGACCGTGATCATCAGCTGTCTGGAAATGCTGGATAATCTCTGGGGGATAGGAGTCTTGCCAGTTGGCAAAGCTGACAATTCTGGCTTTGGTAATTAGTTCTTTGATATAGTCGCTTAATTGAGTCATCATGGTTGATTTTTGTTGAAGGTTAAAGGTTTAAGGTTGGTTGAAGGTTGAAGGTTGGTTGAAGGTTGAAGGTTGTTCGCGTAGCGTGGCCGAAAGGCCAAGGTTGTAAGGTTGAAGGTTGTTCGCGTAGCGTGGCCGAAAGGCCAAGGTTGACCTTACCATCTCATCAACGCAACGGTTAACAAAAACAATGAAGTGAACTAGCCCTAGCTTCCGGTAGCAGCTAAGGCTAGTTCACTTCAGAGCAGTATACTCAATTATGATAATCTTTGATTAAAGGTATTAAGAAATGTAAAAAAAGCTGGCTCTGTAGTGCTATGGACATCCGTCAAATCGAAATCTCTCTCAAAAGTCCAAATGCTCAGGATCGCCTCAGGGCACTTACTGCTTTGAGAGAGTATGGTTCAGATGTAGCTGTTCCCCTACTTACAAGTAAACTCAAAGACCCAGAGTTTTTAGTGCGCTCCTTTGTGGCCATGGGACTGGGGAATAAACGGAGTGACGAGTCCTATGCTGCGTTGTTAAATCTGATCCAATTTGATACAGATCCTAATGTAAGGGCAGAAGCTTCCAATTCCTTGTCTAAGTATGGAGACATGTCAATATCTCATCTGGTCACTACCTTTCAACAGGATGATCACTGGCTGGTGCGCCGTAGTATTCTTGCTGCTTTGGTGGAAATGTCTTGTCCAGAAGAACTCTATAGTATTTGTATTTGCGGCTTAGCAGGGGAAGACCCAACTGTCCGAGAAGCAGGAATTGATGCCCTAGGTTTACTGGCTGGTACTGTTAAGGAAACTGATGCATTGCAGCAAATTCTGGCTCTGAAAGATGCACAATGGTGGCGTATTCGGATGCATGTTGCCCGTGCCCTCAAACGATTTGATTCCCCCGATGCTAAAGCAGCATTGGGAGAACTGATGAAGGATGAAGACCATCGGGTGGTAGCTGCTGCTTTGGACAGTTCCCTCTAGAGGGTCGGTTTCGTGATCAGATTTAGGGAGTAGGGAGTAGGGAGTAGGGAGTAGGGAGTAGGGAGTAGGGAGTAGGGAGTAGGGAGTAGGGAGTAGGGAGTAGGGAGTAGCAAAGCAGCGCCTAGCTGTGGGGGTTCCCCCCATGATCGACTGCATCAAGAGAGGGTAAAAAAATTGAATGTACCTAATAATGCTGAAAAATCCTATTTAAAAATGACAAATAAAAATTTCATACCAAGTTGCGCTCAAACGTACAACTTTCTCTTCCCCCAATCTCCCCATCTCCCCATCTCCCCATCTCTCCATCTCCCTATCCAACCAATCTACTATCTTTGAATGCAACTCGGTATCACAAGGAGTGGGGCTCGTGATGAGTTCTGAAAATTGGTTGTATGCCATGCTTAATTAACAGCCGTATTATATGAATGGGATAATACAGGAAAGCCAGCACTCTAGGCAGGGAGAGTAATTCCCAATCGGCTTCGTTGGGCATCAGGGTAACAAGCAAAATGTTTTTTAGCCAATAGAGACAGTACATCACTTTGTCATGGAAACGCTCTCTGATTCTGAAGTAGAAGCGATGATTGTAAGATAAGAAAAAGACCCAAAACCCTTGTGGTTCTGAGAGCTTAGGGGCTTCTTCAAAGTCACGGAAAAGCTGTGAACGTACTTGGAGAGCGAGGGATTGGCATAGGGGTTGGGCTTGCAATTTATTTAAGACTATCTGTGGCAAAGTGACTCCCAGCAAATCCCTGACTAGGCAAAGGTCAAGCAAGAGCATGCGTTCACAACCCAGCTTTTGAGCCTCTGCCAGTACTCTGCGCCAATCTAACTGGGGATGAGTACGGATTAGTTCAGCAACATCGCATAACTGAGCCAGACGTACACTCCAGTGACAACAGTCTTTGCCCAATTGCACACAGAGAATTAATAGCATCTGTTCTGGCGAGATAGTAGACACTGTCTTACCAGCAAGGGATAGAGGCTCAAGATGCGATCGCAAATAGTCAAAATCTAATGGCAAACAGAATAAATCGGGTACAATCCCCTCGTGAAGGTCAATACAGACTCGACTCTTTTTATCCACAAAGTGATACTCCCAGCCTAGGTCTTTTTGCAATTCATACCCTTGAGACAGGAGTAATTCTTTAACTGTGGGGATGTCGTGCTGATCAACCAGGATGTCTAAGTCACCGAACTGCCGCAGCCCCAGATTGCCGTAAACTGAAACGGCAAGGGTAGCCCCTTTGAAGGGGATAGCAGAAATTCCGTGTTTCTCCAGAAGAGTCAGAAGCTTGAGTAGTTTCTCAGTTAGAAATGTGTTGTGTACGACTAAGTGCTGGAAATAATTTCGGAGTTGTTTGAGGATGTTCTGGGGAACCAAGTCTGGGCAGGTATTTTTGAGACTATGGTACAGGAGTGGTAAGACTTTCTGACGGCGAGCTGTTTTGAGCAGATAAGTCCAGTCAATGTCTTGCTCAACCAGTAAGCGTTTGATAGACTCAGCAGTACCATCGTCGATGCTGCTTCGGAGACAATACAGGAGTAACTGGAGTTCTGGTTTAGTCTGGAGTTCTCGATTAGTTAGCGATACTGATGCTATAGTAGTTAGTGGGGTTAAGGTCATCATCCCAGGTTGATCTAAAAATTCGCTCAAAAGTGGAAACCGCCATTATACATGTGGCGGATTTAATGGCACGTAAGACTGTAATTTTCCCTTCAAAATGGGAAAATTAGCGAATTACGGCTCAAAGGTAATTAATTAAAATAATCGATTCAGTAATCTATTACTATGTACTGAGAAAAATGCCATTTTCAGTAGATTTAACTAGTAAGTGTGCAAAGTTTTGATGAAGTACCTTGCCATATAACACAATAAGGATTAGTTTTTAAGTAATCCCTATTGACTGGCAGCGCTTTCCTTGCTAATGCTTTGACAGGGTGGCAAGGAAAGCTTCCCCGTAAGCATATGCGCTACGGGCACGCTGCGCGAACAGTGGTCAGTGGTCAGCGGTCAGCAGTCAGCTTTGTGGCACAGGCTTCCAGCTTGTGAATTCACTGAGATTAAACCAATGCTTACCTGTTTTATTCAAAAGCTTTTCCCCTAGCGGATTAGCTGATAGCTGATAGCTGAATGCTTACGCTTCCCCTTAGGTAGATTTGCGGATGGGGATTGTGGTGGCTTAGTCAGCCAAATCTTAGGTCAGGCAAATCTTAGGTCAGCCAAATGTTAACGATTATTTCTTTGTCTGGGAGAAATGAGACAGGAAGTATCGCGATACTCTATGCTCAGTAAGGGTTTTACTATGTATACGAGCAATATAAATGTATCAGCCTTTCCTGGACTATCTGGAAAAAGAGCTATTCAAGCGGTTTGATTTAAGCAGTCAACCGATTCCCCCAGGCTTAGAACGCCAGGTAAGCGATCGCGCTAAACATCGGGCAATTATTCAAAGCTGGTGTTACCAATGCCCGGAATTGCGGAAAATTCGCTATACCTACATGGATGTTGGACCAGTCTCCCAAGTGTTTAACAGTGTGATGTATCCTAGCCACTGTTACGATCTGCCTTTACTAGGGATTGACTTCTTATCCTTTGGCAAAAAGAAGATCCTGGTGGTTCTAGACTTTCAGCCATTGTTCAGGGATGAAGCGTATCAGGAAAAATACATTGAACCGATGCGAGTCATTCGCGATCGCTATCAGGACTTGGCACAAAACTTAGAAATGAAGTTTTACGATGCCAACCAGTACTTCTCTAAGTATCTACTGTTTGCCAAAATCGATTCCCTAGAGACAGTGCAAACAGAAGTCTTTGAGGCTTACAAAGACTACTTGGCATTATATTGGCAAATGGTGGAGCAAGCTGAGCCTCTAACTGAGCCAGAAGATATTGAGCGCATTGTAAAGGCGCAGAAAGACTATGACCAGTATAGTGCCGACAGAGACCCAGCCCATGGTCTGTTCAGCAGCTACTTTGGTTCCGAGTGGGCAGAGCAGTTCTTATATGAGTTCTTATTTGAAAATGCCATGCCTTTAGCCGTTAGTCAAAGCCAAACATGACTCTCTATCAGCCGTTTCTAGACTACGCGATCGCATATCTAAAAGAGCGCCTTGATCTACAGCCTTATCCCATTCCCCCTGGGTTTGAAAGCAAATTCGCAACAGTGGGGAAAGGGAAAAAGCAGCAAGATGTCCTGACCACCAGTTATGCCTTTGCTGCACCCAAAATCAGACAAATTCGAGCTGCTCATGTCCAGGGGGGAACAGCATTACAGGTACTCAATTTTGTGATCTTCCCCCAGCTCAACTATGACCTGCCCTTCTTCGGTGCTGACTTAGTGACCTTACCTGGTGGACATCTGATTGCCTTGGATATGCAGCCCCTGTTCCGGGATGATCCAGCCTATCAAGCTCGTTACACTGAACCTATCCTACCGATTTTCAAGGCCCATCAACAGCATTTGCCTTGGGGAGGAGACTTTCCTGAGGAAGCCACACCGTTCTTTTCCCCAGCTTTCCTGTGGACACGCCCTAAGGAAACGGAAGTAGTGGAAAATCGGGTGTTTGCTGCCTTCAAGGACTATCTGACAGCTTACTTGGATTTTGTGGATCAGGCAGAACTAATTACCGATTCCAAGCATCTCGAAGCCATCAAGGAAGCTCAACTGCGTTATCTGGGTTATCGTGCTGAGAAAGACCCAGCTCGTGGTATGTTTCAGAGATTTTATGGCAGTGAATGGACTGAGGAGTACATCCATGGTTTCTTGTTTGACCTAGAGCGAAAGCTCGCACAGGCAAGTTAAGCACTACTGTAATTCTTAGGATCTTAAAACTTAACCTGAGTTCGATGTAAAAAATTGGTTAGTTTTTTCAGGAGTATTGAGTCAGGAGTATTGAGTCATAAGTCAGGATAAGACTACAGAATTGATGGAAATAATACAGAATTTTATTCTTGATAAAACTCTGATTAATTGCCAGTTAACTGGGAAATAATTGATTTTGAATCCATTTTTAATGACTCGAAGCTCCTGACTCAATACTCCTACATTTTAGAGCTTTTGATTAAAGGTGCAAGATCTTAGCCTCGCCCCTAGCCGCGATCGCCAAACCGTAACAGTAGCCAGAAACAGATTTTTTTGATATATCTCAAATCCTTGTCTTGATGCAGCCCCTCCCTAATCGCGCTTTGCATCAAGACAAGCTCGTTTAAATGGGCGACAGCTGACTGAATACTGAATACTTAATACTTGATACTTCATACTTCATAGGTCGCTAAAATAACAAATTATGTCTTTTGATTAAAAAACGTAAAAAAAGTTAGGATTGTATGAAGCTCATCCCCTAATCTGTGATTATAACTGAGTAAGCATTCAGCGTGTCGCGTATCAGCGTGTCGCGTATCAGCTATCAGCTTTTAGCTATGAGTTTATGCCCATAGCGCACGCTACATGAACAGCTTATGCCCATAGCGCACGCTACTTGAGTGGCCATTGGCCAACGACTGACCACTGACGGCTGACGGCTGACGGCTGACGGCTGACGGCTGAATGCTTAGATGACTGAGGTTTACGATCATAGAGGTGATTAATGACAATTCCTTTGTTAGAGTATCCCCCCTCAACCCAAAATCAGCGCGTCGCTGGATATGAGGTGCCCGGAGATGAGCAGCCTAAACTATACACTACAGCTAATCTGCTCTCTCCATCGGAAATGGATGAGTTGATTAGGGCAGCCTATGGTCAGATTTTTCATGAACAACAGATTCTGACAAGCAACCGCCAAACCTTTTTAGAATCACAGCTGAGGTTTGGTCAAATCACGGTGCGCGAGTTCATTCGTGGTCTAGCAACATCTGAACCTTTTTGGCAGCGCAATTATCAGACCAACAACAACTACCGTTTTGTCCAGATGTGTGTACAACGCATCTTGGGGCGTGATATCTACAGCGAGCGGGAGAAGTTAGCTTGGTCAATAGTGCTGGCTAGTAATGGCTTAAAAAACTTTATTGATGCTCTGGTCGATAGCGACGAGTACCTGGAAAACTTTGGTGATGACACCGTGCCTTATCAGCGGCGGCGGATCATACCGCAGCGTACTCAAGGCGATCTACCCTTTGCCCGGATGCCTCGTTATGCGGAAGACTACCGCAGCCAACTGCAACAGCTGGGTTACTTTAAACACCAACCAATTGATATTTTCAAAACCTATTATCCTCCTGCCTCAGTGCGCTTTGTAGCAGGAGTACTCACTAAGGCAGGAGCTGTAGTCTTACTTGGGGGAACAATTGCGATCGCCTTAGCCGCCTGGGGTATTATCAGTCTGTAGCTGTGAGTGTAGGTTTGATAAGAAATGTTACTAACCTGCTAACGGCTAGACCAATTAGCTGGATTGAACAGCTGACCTGTGTCTTGAGCAGGAGGTAAGCAACCAAGAGGCTTCCAGCACCAACATTGAGCCAATCCACAGGGTAGCCATGGCAAGCCAGTTCTGATATAGCGTTGCGATCAGACATAAAAAATCTTAAACTCTTAACAAGATGTAACGAATAAAGGCTCGACATCATTGTATAAAAGTTACCTGAAGGGTAAATAGTGACAGGCGAAAGCCAACCAACCGGTTGACACACAGCATTCCTAGGTCTCTCACCAAAACGTGAAGTTTTGTAATTTTTCTTAACGATCCGTTTTGTTACCAAACTCATGGGACAAAGACTAGGACAAAGACCAAAAAAGAGAGATAGGAGTATTGGCTGTGGCTGGAGCATGTTCTATGCCGTTCCCGTTTCAAACTGCTTGATTCAGTTTGATTCAGTCTGAGTCTGTTTAACTGAAGCCCGTTTTGAAACAAAACCAACTAACCTAGGAGATTCCGTCAATGTTTGATGCGTTTACTAAGCTTGTTTCTCAGGCTGATGCCCAGGGTCAATACATTAGTACTGAGCAACTAAGTGCCCTTAGCGCTATGGTGAAGGACAGCAACAAGCGGATGGATGCAGTCAACCGCATTACCAGCAACTCTTCCACCATTGTGGCTAACGCGGCTCGCTCCCTGTTTGCTGAGCAACCCCAGTTAATCAATCCTGGTGGTAATGCCTACACCAGCCGTCGGATGGCTGCTTGCTTGCGTGATATGGAAATCATCCTGCGCTATGTGACTTACGCCATTTTTGCTGGTGATGCTAGTGTCCTGGAAGACCGCTGCCTCAATGGTCTGCGGGAAACCTACCTAGCTCTGGGAACTCCTGGTGCTTCAGTGGCAGTGGGTGTAGAAAAGATGAAGGATGCTGCGATTGCGATCGCTAACGACTCCAATGGCATCACCCCTGGTGATTGCAGCTCTCTGATGGCTGAAATTTCCAGCTACTTCGACAAGGCAGCTGCTGCGGTTGGCTAAAACGCTAAAGGCATATCACTTGCTGTCTAACGATCACAACTTCAAACGTTTTTGAAAACTTGACAAAATATTAGGGAGATACCTAGACAATGAAAACCCCGCTTACAGAAGCCGTCGCTGCTGCTGACGCTCAAGGTCGTTTTTTAAGTAATACAGAAATCCAGACTGCCTTCGGTCGATTCCAGCGGGCTACAGCTTGTTTAGAAGCAGCAAAAGCCTTAACTGCTAAAGCCTCAACCTTGACTGAAGGTGCAGCCCAAGCGGTGTATAACAAATTCCCTTACACCACTAGCATGCCTGGACCAACCTATGCATCTGACGCTACAGGTAAGGCAAAATGCTCCCGTGATATCGGTTACTATCTGCGTATGGTTACTTACTGCCTAGTTGCTGGTGGGACCGGACCGATGGATGAGTACTTGATTGCTGGTTTAGATGAAATCAACCGTACCTTCGAGCTGTCTCCGAGCTGGTACATCGAAGCCCTCAAGTACATCAAGGCTAACCATGGTTTAAGTGGTCAGCCTGCTACTGAGGCAAATAACTACATTGACTACGCTATTAACGCCCTGAGCTAATTGCTCTTTTGGCCTGGAAAGGTCAGCAGGTGTTAGCAAAAACTAGCATCTGCTGACCTTTCCGGGCATTGTTTTGTCTATTTACTTTGTCTATAGCAAAGGGAGCAGGGAGCAGGGAGTAGGGAGTAGGGAGTAGGGAATATGGCATCAAAAATGCTCACAATTGATTTAGGTACCCTATATCTACCAAGTAATCAGATCAAGGATGAAGGATAAAGTAAGAAATTGGTAGGTTTTTTGAGGAGACAGGAGACAAAAGCTAAGTAAAATGAAAATTAACAAGTTTAAATTAGCAAGTTTAAATTAACAAGTTTAAATTAGCAAGTTAAAATGTTGCAGCCTAGTCTTGAGAATTATGTTGAGACTGATAACTCTGAGTCATTAACTGTAGAGCAAGCGATCGCCAATCTACAAGGCAACGATCAAGGGCTTCGCTATTATGCAGCATGGTGGCTAGGAAAGTTCCGAGTCCGGGAACCACTGGCAATTGATGCCCTAATCGCTGCGCTACAGGATCAGGAGAACCAGACAGAATTAGGAGGATATCCTCTGCGCCGGAATGCTGCCAGAGCCCTGGGCAAACTAGGAGACCATCGAGCTGTGCCTGCGTTGATTGATTGTTTAGACTGCCCGGATTTTTATGTTAGGGAAGCAGCGGTACAATCTTTAGCGATGTTAGAAGATCGTACCTGTATTCCCAAGCTGATCAAACTCCTAGACGGAGGTTTAGAAGCAGCCGAGCCTATACCCGGAAGTCCCCACCTCGCCCAACCCTACAATGCTGTCATCGAAGCCTTGGGGGATCTTGGTGTAACAGAAGCGATTGAACTGATTGAACTATTCCTAGAGCATCCCAACGAGTTGGAACAGTATGCCGCCGCACGGGCAATGTACCAGCTAACTCAAAACCCTACTTATGTTGAACGTTTAATCAAAGCTTTGAGAGCTGATCAAGTTCAACTGAGGCGGGCAGCTCTTTCCGATCTCGGGGCAATTGGTTATTTACCAGCAGCAGATGCGATCGCTAAGACCTGGGCAGAAAATAGTCTCAGGTTAATCGCGCTCAAAGGAATTCTAGAGCATTACTTAGAAACTCATCCCACTGATGGTTGCCACCTATCGGAGACGACAATTAGAATTATGAACTTGATGGATGGTCTTCTATGAAGTGTAAAGTTTAAAGGATGAAGGATGAAGTATAAAAAAATTTTATCTAACCATTTTATGCAACCATTTATCTAGTAATTTTATCTAACCATTTATCCAACCATGATGTCACAAGTGGCGGGTTTTTATCCTTGTACCTTTTGCTTTAAATCTACCACTAGAAAACACCTAGGGTGAACAACCTTGGCCAAAAGGCCACGCTACGCGAACAACCTTAGACTCCTTCATGACCAACACAACCCGAGAGCAAGAATTAATTCGAGCTGTGAAAGAGGCAGATTCTGCCTATAGCTTAGTAAAAGCAGTGAGAATCTTGGCTAATGCCCATATAGAAGCTGCAATCCCCACTTTAATTGCAGTTTTTAGCTACAATAACCCAGGTGCAGCAGAATTAGCTGCCGGTGGGGTAGTGCGATTCGGGAAAACAGCAGTAGCGCAATTGCTAAACCTAATTGATGACTATAACTACGGAGGTAGAGCCTGGGCAATCCGTGCACTATCAGGAATTGGCGATCCTAGAGCCTTCGATACCTTAATCGAAGCTGCTGAAACTGACTTTTCTATGAGCGTCCGTCGAGCTGCTACAAAAGGTCTGGGCAATTTGGACTGGGAGGATATGCCTAAAGATAAAATTCCTGCTGCCCAAGAGCAAGCTTTTAAAACACTACTGCTAACCTGCCAAGACTCCGAATGGGTAGTTCGTTATTCTTCCGTAGTAGGATTGCAAGGTCTAGCTACTGCGGTAGTGGTCACCTATCCGGAGCTGGCTGAGAGTATCAAAACTCATTTAGCGCAAATGTTCAAGACTGAAACCGATTTAACAGTGCGCACCCGTATCCAACTTGCTATCGAACAACTTGGTTGAAGGTTGAAGGTTGAAGTTTGAAGGTTGAAGGTTGAAGGTTGAAGTTTGAAGTTTGAAGGTTAAAAGTTAAAAGTTAAAAATTAAAAATTAAAGGTTAAAAGTTAAAGGTTAAAAGTTGAAAATTGAAGGTTAAAAATTAAAGGTTAAAGGTTGAAAGTTGAAAGTTGAAAGTTGAAATTTGAAAGTTGAAATTTGAAAGTTGAAATTTGAAAGTTGAAATTTGAAAGTTGAAATTTGAAAGTTGAAATTTGAAAGTTGAAATTTGAAAGTTGAAATTTGAAAGTTGAAAGTTGAAATTTGAAAGTTGAAAGTTGAAAGTTGAAAGTTGAAAGTTGAAAGTTGAAATTTGAAAGTTGAAATTTGAAAGTTGAAAGTTGAAATTTGAAAGTTGAAAGTTGAAATTTGAAATTTGAAAGTTGAAAGTTGAAAGTTGAAAGTTGAAAGTTGAAATTTGAAAGTTGAAAGTTGAAAGTTGAAATTTGAAAGTTGAAATTTGAAAGTTGAAAGTTGAAAGTTGAAAGTTGAAAGTTGAAAGTTGAAAGTTGAAAGTTGAAAGTTGAAATTTGAAATTTGAAAGTTGAAAGTTGAAAGTTGAAAGTTGAAAGTTGAAAGTTGAAAGTTGAAAGTTGAAAGTTGAAAGTTGAAAGTTGAAAGTTGAAAGTTGAAAGTTGAAAGTTGAAAGTTGAAAGTTGAAAGTTGAAAGTTGAAAGTTGAAAGTTGAAAGTTGAAAGTTGAAAGTTGAAAGTTGAAAGTTGAAAGTTGAAAGTTGAAAGTTGAAAGTTGAAAGTTGAAAGTTGAAAGTTGAAAGTTGAAAGTTGAAAGTTGAAAGTTGAAAGTTGAAAGTTGAAAGTTGAAAGTTGAAAGTTGAAAGTTGAAAGTTGAAAGTTGAAAGTTGAAAGTTGAAAGTTGAAAGTTGAAAGTTGAAAGTTGAAAGTTGAAAGTTGAAAGTTGAAAGTTGAAAGTTGAAAGTTGAAAGTTGAAAGTTGAAAGTTGAAAGTTGAAAGTTGAAAGTTGAAAGTTGAAAGTTGAAAGTTGAAAGTTGAAAGTTGAAAGTTGAAAGTTGAAAGTTGAAAGTTGAAAGTTGAAAGTTGAAAGTTGAAAGT